>MHER01000127.1:5466-21719 GCA_001805205.1 Nitrospirae bacterium RIFCSPLOW2_12_42_9
GGGCCTGGTTCAGGTCATGGAAAGACTTCAGCAAAAGGACACAAGGGACAGCTTGCACGCTCAGGTGGTGGTAAAGGCCCTGGTTTTGAAGGTGGTCAGATGCCGCTCCAGCGCAGACTCATAAAGAGAGGTTTTAAAAACCTCTTTAAAAAGGAGTTTCAGATTGTCAATCTTGATACCCTTGAGAAATTCTTTAGTGATGGGGAGACAGTTAATCCGGAGACCCTGAAGGAAAAAGGGTTAATCAGTAAGACAACGGATGTTAAGATATTGTCGAGGGGATTGATCAATAAACCTTTAATGATAAAGGCAAACAGATTCAGTAAAGGTGCGATTGAAAAGATCCGGCAGGCAGGTGGTAAGGCAGAGGTAATATAATTGTTTGACAGATTAGTCACCAGTATACAGAATGTTTTCAAGATTGAAGAATTAAGAAACAGAATCCTGTTTACATTGGGTTTATTAGCCATATACCGGCTTGGTGCGCATACACCCACGCCCGGTATTGACGGAGAGGCATTAAGCCAGTTCCTCAGGGAAAAAGGCGGGGCACTGATGGGATTCTTCGATATTTTTTCAGGGGGCGCCCTCTCAAAACTATCCATATTTGCACTCGGCATAATGCCATACATATCCGCGTCAATTATTCTTCAGTTACTTACTGTTGTAATACCGACTCTGGCTAACCTTGCAAAAGAAGGGGAAAGCGGCCGCAGGAAGATCATGCAGTATACGAGATACGGGACTGTACTTATTGGCCTTGTTCAGTCTTTTGGTATAGCAATGGGGCTTGAAGGGATGCAGAATGGTATGTTTGTCCAGTCACCGGGATGGGCATTCCGTATTATGACCGCACTGACCCTGACAACCGGAACTATATTCGTAATGTGGCTTGGAGAGCAGATTACAGAGCGGGGTATTGGTAACGGGATTTCTGTAATAATATTTGCAGGTATTGTTGCAGGTGTACCGGGCGCTATAGTAAATACATTCAGATTATTTAATGCAGGTCAGATTGGCACATTGATAGTGATTGTTGTTATAATAATGATCTTTATAGTAACTGCTGCTGTTGTGTATATAGAAAGTGCAAGGCGAAAGATACCTGTTCAATATGCCAAACGTGTTGTAGGCCGGAAGGTTTATGGCGGTCAAAGTACGCATATACCTCTTAAATTAAACACAGCCGGGGTAATTCCTCCTATATTCGCATCTTCCCTGTTAGCTTTTCCGGCTACCATCGGGGGATTTCTGGGAGAAAAGGTTCCATGGGTTAATGCCATTGCAACCCAGTTTGGTCCGGGTTCATTTCTCCATACTTTTCTATATGGTGCCCTGATAATATTTTTCTGCTATTTCTATACGGCCGTTGTCTTAAATCCGGTTGATATAGCAGACAACATGAAAAAATATGGAGGATTTATCCCGGGGATAAGGCCCGGTCAGCGTACATCAGATTATATATACAGGGTTATGTCGAGGATAACATTTGTAGGTGCTGTATATCTTACTGCTATTTCAATACTCCCTGAATTGCTGGTTGTTTATGCAAAAGTCCCGTTTTATTTTGGCGGAACTTCCCTTCTTATAGTTATTGTTGTTGCAATGGATACTGCACAACAAATAGAGACACATATGATAAGCAGGCATTATGAGGGATTTCTTAAAAAAGGCCGCGTTAAAGGGACAGCCTTTTAGGATTAAAAGAAAAAATTATGCGTTTGATTATGTTAGGTGCCCCCGGAGCAGGGAAGGGGACACAGGCAAAAAAACTCTCTGATAAGTATAATATACCAAAGATCTCAACCGGAGATATTTTACGTGAGGCTGTACAGCAGGGGACTGAACTTGGAATAAAGGCCAGGACATTCATGGACAGCGGACAACTAGTACCTGATGATGTTGTAATAGGTATAGTCGAAGACAGATTGAAGTGGGATGACTGCAGGAATGGTTGGATTCTGGATGGGTTTCCCAGGACTTTGCAACAGGCGTATGCACTGGACAGGATGCTGGAGAGGATAAAGATGTCTGTTGATTATGTATTTAATCTTGAAGTGGATGAGGATGAGATAATAAAAAGACTCAGCGGCCGTCGGAGCTGCGAGAGCTGCCAGACTGCGTATCATATACACTTCAATTTACCAAAGAAAAAAGGAATCTGCAACTCATGCGGAGGGAGACTAATTCAACGGAGTGATGACAGGGAAGAAACGGTCAGCGAAAGATTAAAGGTATATAAAGAAAGGACAGAGCCGCTGATTAATTACTATATGGAGCAGGGATTGTTGAAGAAGATAGATTCTAATGAGGATATTAATAAGATATTTGAGAAAATATGTTCTTATATGTAAATGTTTTCAATGATTATTCTTAAATCCTCTCAGGAGATAGAAAGGATCAGGACTGCAGGGGCTGTAGTAGCCGGGGCATTAGAGGAATTAAAAAAGAGGATTTACCCTGGAATTACAACAAGGGAACTGGACAAAAGGGCAGAAGAGTTCCTGATTAAAAAGGGTGGAACGCCGGCATTTAAAGGATATAAGGGTTATCCTGACACAATATGCATATCAATAAATGAAGAGGTGGTTCATGGTATTCCATCAGAGCGGAAGTTGACAGAAGGGGATATAGTCAGCATAGATATCGGTGTTTTATTAGATGGATATTATGGTGATGCAGCTATAACATTACCTGTTGGCAGAATAAGCAGCCAGGCTAAACATTTACTTGAAGTTACGGAGGCATCACTGTATAAAGCAATTGATATATCAGTAATTGGCAAAAGGGTGTCTGACATATCTAATACAATACAATGTTATGTGGAAGGTGCCGGATATTCGGTTGTCAGAGATTTTGTCGGGCATGGTATCGGGAGATCCCTGCATGAGGAACCACCTGTGCCAAATTACGGTGAACCCGGAAAAGGGCCCCGGCTTAAAGCAGGAATGGTTTTAGCGATTGAACCAATGGTTAATATGGGCGGTCATGAACTTATTATACTGGAAAATGGCTGGACTACTGTAACAAAGGATGGGAGCCTGTCTGCACACTTTGAGCATACAGTAGTAATTACAGAAAATGGCCCTTTAATTTTAACTATGCTATAATAGCAAATTAAAATTAATGGCAAGAAAATAAAAATGGCAAAGGAAGAATCTATAGAGGTACAGGGCACAATTATTGAGACTTTACCCAATGCAATGTTCATGGTGGAATTGGACAATGGACACAAGGTACTTGCACATATCTCCGGAAAGATGAGGATGCATTTTATAAAGATATTGCCGGGAGATAAGGTGACAATGGAGCTATCCCCGTATGATCTGTCAAGGGGTAGGATTACATACAGGTTTAAATAAGCATTAAACAGGGGTTGATAAATGAAAGTCAGGTCGTCGGTAAAGAAGATGTGTCTTAAATGTAAGATTATAAGGCGAAGAGGTGTTTTACGGGTTACCTGTGCTAATCCAAGACATAAACAACGCCAGGGATAAAATATTCATAGAAAAGAGGGGAAGATAAAGTGGCAAGAATTGAAGGTGTAGACCTGCCGGGTAATAAGAGGATCGAAGTCGGTCTGACTTACCTCTATGGTATTGGACGGAAGTCATCGAAAAAGATCCTTACAGAAACCAAAATAGATTTTGACAAGAAGGTCAAGGACCTTACAGATGAAGAGGTTGTAAAGATCAGAGAAGTTATAGAAAAGAATTTCCAGGTTGAAGGTGACCTCAGACGTAAGGTGTCAATGAGTATAAAAAGATTGATGGATATCGGAAGCTATCGGGGGCTGCGTCACAGAAGATCTCTCCCTGTCAGAGGGCAAAGGACAAGAACAAATTCGAGAACAAGGAAAGGTCCGAGACGTGCAATTGGAACAAAAAAGAAATAATTAATTAAAGAGGGGTTGATGGCAAAAAAGACTTCAAAACGTAAAGAGAAAAAGAATATCCAGATAGGGGTTGCTCATGTCCAGGCATCGTTCAATAACACGATTGTTACCATTACAGATATGAATGGTAATGTGATATCATGGGGCAGTTCCGGATCAGAAGGTTTTAAAGGTTCCAGGAAAAGCACACCATTTGCTGCACAAAAGGCTGCAGAGTCAGCAGCAAAGAAGGGGATGGAACATGGATTGAGGCAGATCGATGTTCATGTAAATGGACCGGGCGCCGGAAGGGAATCGGCTATAAGGGCACTTCAGGCGGCTGGATTAAAGATTAATGCTATTAAAGATGTAACACCAATTCCTCATAACGGGTGCAGGCCGCCAAAGAGGAGAAGGGTGTAGGAGATGGAATCATAAAAAGTACCGACAGTAGGCGGCTTTGTAAAAAGCTCCGTATGCAAGGCGCGCAAATTCTGAGGAATGAGGCGTACTTATGGTTACGCCGCAATGACGAAGGATGCAGCGCAACGCCGCAGATGGACTTTTTACAAAGCCTTCATAGGGGGGAGGATTAATTGGCAAGGTATATAGGTCCTGTTTGCAGGATATGCAGAAGAGCGGGGATGAAGCTAATTTTAAAAGGCAACCGTTGCCTTACTGAGAAGTGTGCTTTTGAGAGGAGAGGGTATCCACCCGGACTTCACGGACAACCGTCCAGGTCTCCCAAGCCAACTGAGTATTCTGTTCAGCTGCGTGAAAAGCAGAAGGTAAAACAGATATACGGGCTCCTTGAGAGGCAGTTCAGGGGTTACTTCAGAAAGGCGTCAAAGAAAAAGGGTATTACCGGAGAGATACTACTCCAGATGTTAGAGAGAAGATTAGACAATGTAGTATATAAGGCCGGCTTTGCAAGGTCAGGCAGAGAGGCACGCCAGATGGTGCGTCATGGCCATTTTACAGTTAACGGAAAAAGGGTCAACCTCCCGTCATATTTAATTAAAGAGGGTCAGACTATTGAGGTACTTGATAGATGCCGGGAGATCCCGATGATTAAGGAAGCCATGGAAAATATTGAGAACAAGATTATCCCATCATGGATCGAAGTTGAAAAGGATAATTTTAGAGCAAAGGTTGTAGGTCTTCCAACGAGGGAAGAGATATCATTGCCGATCAGCGAACAACTTATTGTTGAGCTCTACTCCAAGTAAGAATCAGGAATTTGAAGTATATATTAACGAAGGAATTTAATTATATATATTGTTCCCTTAGGGGACATGGCACTTTGAGGGGGAGCTTATGATAGTTAAGATTAAAGATTTTCAGATTCCAAAGAAGTTAGAGGTTGATGATACATCATTAACCCATACCTATGGTAAGTTTATTGCTGAACCATTCGAGAGGGGGTTCGGTGCTACCATTGGTAATTCTATAAGAAGGGTCTTGCTTTCATTAATTACAGGTGCGGCAGTAACATCATTGAAGATAGATGGTGTGTTGCATGAGTTTTCAACCATTCCATCTGTAAAAGAAGATGTGACAGATATAATACTGAATATAAAGAGTTTGAGGATTAAGTTATATACCGACAAACCAAAGACAATATATATACAGAAAAAGGGTCCCGGTGCTGCATTGGGGAGTGATATTATACATGATGCCGATGTGGAGATCCTGACCCCTGATCTTGTTATTGCTACTCTCGAAAAAGAGGCAAAACTGGATATTGAAATGACTGTGAAACTGGGAAGGGGTTATGTTATAGCAGAGCATAATAAAGAGGATGGATTACCTATCGGTGTTATCCCTGTAGACTCTATTTTTTCTCCTGTTCAGCGGGTTAATTTCAGGGTTGAAAATGCAAGGGTGGGGAGAAGGACAGATTTTGACAGGCTAATTCTGGAGGTCTGGACTGACGGGAGTATGCCTCCTGAAGAAGCAGTATCAAATGCTGCCATTATTTTAAAGGATCATTTAAATATATTCATCACATCTGAAGAGGTAAATGATGATGATGATGATGAACCTTTTGAGATTGCTTCATCTGAGAACAGTGTAGTAAGTGATAAAAGTCAGGAAGAAATAAACAAGAATCTGACGAAAAACGTGGAAGAATTGGAATTATCCGTAAGATCTGCAAACTGTCTCAAAAACGCAAAGATATTCACAATTGCCGACCTCGTGCAGAGGTCAGAGACTGAGATGCTCGAGACGAAAAATTTTGGCAGGAAGTCTCTGAATGAAATTAAGGCACTGCTGAATGGGATGGGTTTAAACTTTGGTATGAAAATTGATAGTCTTGATAAAGATAACGAGAGGCAATAATAATGAGACACAGAAAGGCTGGCAAACAATTAGGAAGGGACACAAAACACAGAAGATCACTATTCAGAAATCTGGTAACTTCTCTCTTTGAACATGGGAAGATAGAAACTACAATCACCAAGGCAAAGGCTATCAGACCTATCGCAGAGAGGATGATAACCATAGGGAAAAGAGGGGGACTACATGAACGGAGACGGGCCCTCGCCTATATAAAGAGTGAATCTGTTGTTGTCAGGTTATTTGACAGCATAGCCCCTCAATTTCATGATAAGGCAGGCGGGTATCTTAAGATAGTCCGGACAAGGCAGCGATTGGGAGATTCAGCACCGATGGCGATCATTGAACTTATCGGTGTGAAAAAAGAGGAGAGTAAAAAGTCCTCCTGAAGTTTACAAACCAGGGCTTGTCTTTTTTAAAAAAGTGATTATCTATATTTAAATAGAAAACAAAGAAAGGAGGGTAAAAAATGGCAGAAGCGACAAAAACAAATCTGAAGTTCAGGCCTTTAAAAGAAAGGGTATTTGTCAGTTATGCAGAGGAGGCAGAAAGAACCTCTGGAGGAATTTATCTCCCTGACACAGCTAAAGAGAAGCCTCAGAGGGGCAAGGTAGAGGCTGTTGGGAGTGAGGTAAAAGAGACCAAGGTTGGGGATATAATCCTCTTTGACAAATACTCAGGTTCCAAGATCAATATTGATGGGACTGATTATCTGATTCTGAAGGAAGAGGATATACTTGGCGTACTTGGCAGTTAATAATAAAATTCAAAAAGGAGGGATGTTGAATGGCAAAACAGATAATTTTTAGTGATGAGGCCAGGGCTGCCATCCTCAAAGGGGTAAATAAGTTAGCTGATGCAGTGAAGGTAACCCTTGGTCCAAAGGGGCGAAATGCCCTGCTCGATAAGAAATTCGGCGCTCCTACCATTACGAAAGATGGTGTTACAGTGGCAAAGGAGATAGAGCTAAAAGACCCATATGAGAATATGGGGGCTCAATTGGTAAAGGAAGTTGCAAGCAAGACGAGTGATGTTGCAGGAGACGGTACAACGACTGCAACGGTTCTTGCGCAGGCAATCTTCAGGGAAGGTGCTAAGAATGTCTCTGCAGGGGCTAATGCAATGGAGATAAAGCGCGGGATTGATAAGGCAGTGGAGGTTGTTATAGAAGAGATAAAGAAGATGAGCAAACCATGCCAGGACAGGTCTGAGATAGCCCAGATAGGTACAATCTCTGCAAACAACGATAACACAATCGGTGAACTTATTGCAGAGGCCATGGAAAAGGTTGGTAAAGATGGTGTAATTACAGTAGAGGAGGCAAAGACCATGGCTACCTCTCTTGAGGTTGTGGAGGGTATGCAGTTTGACCGCGGATATATCTCACCATATTTTGTAACTGATCCGGACAGGATGGAGGCTATTCTTGAAGATGTCTTTATCCTGATTTATGAGAAGAAGATCAATTCAATGAAGGACCTTCTCCCAATTCTCGAGCAGATTGCCAAGATGGGAAAGCCGCTTCTGATAATCTCTGAAGAGGTAGAAGGTGAGGCACTCGCAACACTTGTAGTTAATAAACTCCGTGGTACATTGAACTGTGCTGCAGTAAAGGCACCTGGATTTGGTGACAGAAGAAAGGCCATGCTTGAGGATATAGCCGTTCTTACAGGCGGACAGGTTATTTCAGAAGACCTCGGTCTTAAATTGGAGAACGTAAAGCTTACAGACCTTGGAAGGGCAAAGCGCATTACTATTGATAAGGATAACACCACAATAGTTGAGGGAGCGGGTTCTCATGATAAGATTCAGGGCCGGGTGAAACAGCTCAAGACCCAGGTAGAGGAGACAACATCAGACTATGACAGAGAGAAACTCCAGGAGAGGTTGGCCAAGCTGGTTGGCGGAGTTGCAGTTATTAATGTTGGTGCATCAACTGAGACTGAGATGAAGGAGAAAAAGGCAAGGGTTGAAGATGCACTGCATGCCACAAAGGCCGCAGTAGAAGAGGGAATTGTCCCGGGTGGAGGTGTTGCATTGCTTCGGGCCATTCCATCCCTCGAAAAACTTAAAATGGGCGGAGACCAGCAGATAGGTGTGGATATCATTAAGAGGGCACTTGAAGAGCCTATCAGGATGATTACCAACAATGCAGGGCTTGAGGGATCTGTTGTGGTTGAACGTGTCAAGAGGGAGAAAGGGCCCTTTGGGTTTGATGCAGCAAAAGAAGATTATGTTGATATGATAAAAGCAGGCATCATTGATCCAACAAAGGTTACCAGAGTTGCCCTCCTGAATGCAGCAAGCGTTTCATCACTAATGTTAACCACTGAGGTAATGGTAACTGAACTGCCGGAGGAGAAGGAGAAGATGCCTCGTATGCCAGGCGGTGGTGGTGGAATGGGTGATATGTATTAATATCAATAAAAATTTCGGCACAATAAAAGGCTTTCCATTTAAATGGAAAGCCTTTTTTGCTTTTATGCTTGACTTCAATTGATATCTAATGTATGTAAAGTCCCTATGCAAATGATATTATTTGTTGCTCTCTTTGGGGCAATTGGATGCCTGGCACGTTATTTTATCTCGCGTTGGGTTCATAACACATTTGGAATCGGATTTCCATATGGTACATTTATCGTAAATATATTGGGGGCTTTCCTGATCGGCTTAATAATGGAGTACAGCCTTGAGACCGAAATTATATCACCGGATCTCCGGATCGGCCTGACCATAGGGTTCCTTGGAGGTTTGACCACATTTTCAACATTCAGTTATGAAACCTTCCGGCTTATAGAGGGTGGGGAAGTCCTCTCTGCATTAATCAATATTTCGGCCAGCGTCCTAATCTGTATTTTTTTTACCTGGAGTGGAATTGTTACAGCAAGATATTTTTTATAAAATTTAGATATGAACTTATATAATGAAAAAACCGAAAGACATATCTGATGTATAACTCGCCTCTGCTGCAGGAACTGGAAAAGAAGTTTAAGCACAAAGGGGACCTCCCTGTGCTCAGAGATACTGCTGTTAAGGTTATGAAGATTACGGAGGACAGGGTGGCCGGGGCACCACAATTGACAAGGGCAATCCTCCGTGACCAGGGACTTACTGCCAAAATCCTGAAGGTAGCCAACTCAATCTTTTATAATCCTACTGACAAAGAGATAAACACCATATCAAAGGCTGTGGTACTTTTGGGTTTTGATATGATACGGAGTATCAGTTTCGGTCTCTCCTTTCTTGAGATGTTTCAGAAGCATTATCCTCATATTGACATAAAAAAGATCATGGCTGAATCATTTATTGCTGCTACACAGGCCATGGAGATAGCAAATGTTATACATCATCCTCAGCCGGAAGAGGTTTTTATCGCAGCACTTCTCTACAGACTTGGTCCTATGACTGTAGCATATTATCTGCCAGAGGCATATCTTAAGGCACAACAGCTTGTTACCGTGTCAGGACTTTCTACTGAAGAGGCTGAACAAAAAACCCTTGGTTTTTCTTTCAATCAGGTCGGAATAGCCTTTGCAAAGGAGTGGGGTCTTCCGGAGGGTGTTGTGTATGCCTTATCTCCGGTTAATATCGGGTCTTCACAGGTCCATTCACCAATCGAACAGCTTCAGGTCATTGCCCATCTGTCAAATAAGATTACTCAAAATCTGTTTACAGATGAAAGGGAAAATGGTGACCTGGGCAGGTTCGTCCATAATCTCCAGAAATGCCTTGCTATCAACCAGGATGAAGGGATAAGACTTATTGAGGATTCTTATAAAAAGGCGACAGAAGTTTCAAGGCTTTTTGGAATCGAGGTTGAAAAGTTCAAACCAGCCGCTGCATTGTCTAAGTCTAACGGGGGACCTCCTTCTCTCCGGGATAGGTTATTGGATAGTCTGGGGAAGATATTTGAGGGCAAGGCAGAAAAGGGGAAGGAAGATGATAAAGAGGATGTAGAGGAGGATTTAAACGTTTCCGGGAACATGGAAGACTGTCAACCGGCAAACAATTCAGATACACAAGTGTCTCATGCGTTACTTCAGCTAAAATTCCTTCAGGAGATATCCATGCATATCTTTGGGAATCAGGATATCAATACCCTGTTTAATATGATACTTGAAGGGCTCAACCGTGGTATAGGATTTGACAGGTCACTCCTTGCCCTGTGTAATCACCCAAAGACAAGGGTGGCAGGACGATTCGCCCTTGGTATAGATTCTGATAATATGGCAAATCTGATAGACCTGCCTATAAACCCAACTGAGAATATCTTTGGGATATCCTTCAGAGAGCTTAAGCCTTATATTGTTCAGGATATAGATTCTGAGGAATTCAGACCATATATCCCGGATATTATACGGAATGAATTTAAGGCAAGTGCCTTTGTATTAAGCCCCATTCATGCAAAGGGTAATGTCATCGGATTTTTCTATGCA
The DNA here is from genome assembly GCA_001805205.1 of Nitrospirae bacterium RIFCSPLOW2_12_42_9. Taxonomy (GTDB): domain Bacteria; phylum Nitrospirota; class 9FT-COMBO-42-15; order HDB-SIOI813; family HDB-SIOI813; genus HDB-SIOI813. Next base: position 16,117 of record MHER01000127.1, read on the forward strand.
GATAATGCACCATCCGGCAGGCAAATTACAATGGAAGATTTTAAGTCGTTTATCCACTTCACTCTTCAGGCTAATATAAGCCTGGAGCGTTTGATGATTGCTGCGGCAAAATAACAATTCAAAAACTGTTCAGGCACTGTTTATTCCTTGAAAACTCCCATTTTCCTGAATTTTTCATATCGCATAATGGTAAGTTTATCACCCGGAATTGATTCGATCTCTTTTAATGATTTGGAGATTGTCTCTTTAAGGTTCTGTGCAGCAATGGTTGGGTTTCTGTGGGCACCACCTACAGGTTCTTTTACTATTGTATCTATTACGCCGAGCTTTTTAAGATCCTGAGCAGTCATCTTTAATGTCTCAGAGGCATCAGCCGCCCTTGTGCCATCACCCCAAAGAATGGCTGCACATCCCTCCGGTGATATAACAGAGTATATGGAATGTTCTAACATTATCACCCTGTCACCTACACCTATGGCTAATGCACCACCACTTCCTCCTTCTCCAATAATTGAGGCGATTATTGGAACCTCCAATCTGAACATCTCGAACAGGTTTTTTGATATTGCCTCTGACTGCCCCCTTTCTTCAGCCCCTATGCCAGGATAGGCGCCGGGAGTGTCAATAAAGGTCAGGATCGGTTTCCTGAATTTTGAAGCTAATTGCATCAGTCGGAGTGACTTTCTGTATCCTTCCGGGTTTGGCATGCCAAAATTTCTGAAGATCTTATCCTTTGTACCTTTTCCCTTCTGGTGTCCTATGACTATTACAGATTTTCCATTGAATCTGCCCATTCCTCCAATAATGGAGGGGTCATCTGCAAAGTGTCTGTCACCATGGAGTTCTACGAAGTTTTCTATTATCAGTTCTATAAAGTCCTGTGTGGTAGGTCTGCTGGAATGTCTTGCTACCTGAGTCTTTTGCCATGGCGTGAGCTTTGAGTAAATACGGTCAAGTATGGATTGTGATCGTTTGGTCAGTTTTTCTATCTCTGAATATATTCGTGGATCCTCCATTTGGACATAAGAACGGAGTTTTTCAATCTTTTCCTCTATCTCTATCAAAGGTTTTTCAAAATCAAGTAATTCTTTAGGCATATTGTGTAACTCTAATTAAATAAGATAGAATTTTTCCCAAACCTTGTCTCGACAGCCGTTATAAGGTTATTTGATGGGTTAATCCTCATACTGTTATCAAGTGCAAGGATATACTCTTTCTGGTTAGAGATAATATGGATGTATACAGGGTATGCCCCACTGTGTTCTTTTAGTATCCCTTTAAGCGCCTTTAAATCATCCTGTGTCAGACCTACTGAATGAAGCCTGATATCTACCCTCGTATCTTTTTTAACAGGAGCGGTCAGGAGGTCCTGAATCTTGCTTGATTTGATCTTGAATCCGGCATCGCTCTTATTGATCGAACCAATTATTATAACCGGTTTATCTTCTGCGAGGATATCTGATGACGCCTTGTATGTATCAGGAAATATGATTACCTCTGCAAATCCATCCATATCTTCAATCCTTGCATAGGCCATCTTATCACCCTTTTTTGTGAGGGTTGTCTTTATTTCCGTAATGATACCACAGATAACAACCTCTTTTCCATCATCTAATTCAGCAATGTCTTTAGTTGTTATTTGAGAATGTTTTTTAATTACTGCTTCAAATCGCGCAAGAGGATGTCCGGTTATATAAAATCCTATAGTTTCCTTCTCATTTTTTAGCAGGATATGTTCATCCCACTCATCTATATTGGGAATAAGCCCTGAAGGATTGCCCTGATCTTCGGGAGTTAAGGTGTCAAAGATACTCACCTGGTTTTTGCTCTTCTGATATGAACCTCCGAAAGAGATCGCCTTATCGATCACATCCATATGCCGGGACCGGTGTATGCCCATGCTGTCAAAGGCACCACACTTTATCAGAGATTCTATTGTCCTTTTATTTACCTTCCGGAGGTCAACACGTTTGCAAAAATCAAAAACAGATTTGAAGTTCCCACTCTCTCTTCTTGTAGCTATTATTGATTCTATGGCTGATTCACCGACATTCTTTATTGCTACAAGCCCGAACCTTATTGATTTACCTGTTACAGTAAAGTCCTTTTCACTCTCATTCACATCAGGCGGAAGTACATCTATCCCCATATCCTTACACTCACGGATACCAGCCGTGACCTTATCCATCTTGCCCATTTCACAGGTAAGCATAGCTGCCATATATTCCACAGGATAGTGAACCTTAAGATATGCGGTTTGATAGCTTATGAGGGCATAAGCAGCGCTATGGGACTTATTAAACCCATATCCTGCAAAGTATTCAATGAGGTCAAATATCTTCTCAGCCTTTTTGCTATTTATATTCTTCTGTTTTGCACCTTCTTTAAACCTCTCCTTTAAGTTTGTCATGGTCTCAGGGTCTTTTTTACCCATTGCCCGCCGTAATATATCAGCCTCACCCATGCTGAATCCTGCGAGTACATTTGCAATCTTCATTACCTGTTCCTGGTAGACAATTACACCATGAGTCTCTTTTAAGATATCCTTTATCTCAGGTGTCTCATATTTAACAGGGATTAATCCCCTGCGTCGTTTAACATAATCATCTACCATGCCGCTCCCTAATGGACCTGGCCTGTAGAGGGCAAGGATTGCTATAAGGTCTTCAAATTTGTCAGGCTTAATTTTTACAAGGATATCCCGCATACCACTACTCTCAAGCTGAAAGATCCCTGTTGTATTGCCGGATGAGAATAGTTCATATGTTGCAAGGTCATCGAGAGGGATAGAAACTATATCAAATCTCTCATTGTCATCTTCCTGAGTTGTGCTGTTTATCAACCTTACTGTATGGTCAATAACTGTAAGGGTCTTGAGTCCAAGGAAGTCAAACTTTACAAGCCCGATCTTTTCTATATCTTCCATTGCAAACTGTGTTACAACTTCATCTTTTGTTCCACGGCTGAGCGGGACATACTCTGTAAGAGGTTCTTTAGAAATAACAATACCGGCGGCATGAGTTGATGCATGTCTTGTAAGTCCTTCCAGAGAAAGTGCATATTCTATCAGTGTTGTTATCCTGCTATCTGCATTCATCAGTTCCTTTAACTTTGGTTCAGAACTCAATGCATCTTCTAATTTTACATTCGGCCCCTCAGGGATAAGCTTTGCAACCCTGTCCACTTCTGAATAGGGGATGTCAAGACTCCGGCCTACATCTCTTATAACTCCTCTCGCGGCCATAGTACCGAAGGTAATAATCTGTGCGACGTGGTCACGCCCATATTTCCCTGTCACATACTGTATCACCCTGTCCCTTTTGTCCATGCAGAAGTCTATATCTATATCAGGCATACTTATCCTCTCAGGGTTAAGGAAACGCTCAAAGAGGAGGCCATATTTAATTGGATTCAGGTCAGTTATCCTGAGACAATAGGCGACAAGGCTCCCTGCTGCAGAACCCCTTCCAGGACCTACAGGTATGGCATTTGCCTTTGCATAGTTAATAAAATCCCAGACAATAAGAAAATATCCGGCATACCCCATCCTGTTTATAACACTGAGTTCTTCTTTCAGCCTTGCCTCATATTCGGATTTAGGAACGGAGGAGGCGGCCACGGGTGCTGCTCCCTCCGGGAATCTCTCCTCCAGTCCTTTGAAGGCAAGCCTTTCAACAAAGCTCTCCTTTGTGAATCCCTCCGGGACATCATATTCAGGCAGAAAGAATCTGCCAAATTGAAGTTCTACATTACATTTCTTGGCAATCTCTCTTGAATTTAGAATTGCCTCAGGGATTTCAGAAAATGCCCTGTGCATCTCTTCAGGTGACTTCATGTAGAATTCATCTGTAGAAAATCTGAGCCTATGAGGGTCATTTATATTTGAACCTGTCTGTATGCAGAGTAGTATTTCATGCGCCCGCGCATTCTCCCTTTTTAAATAATGACAATCACCGGTAGCAACAACCTGAACGCCGAGTTTCTTTGAAAGTCTGATAAGATCCCTGTTTATCTTTTCCTGGTCTTTGATTTTGTTATCCTGTATTTCAAAATAAAAATTATCCCTGCCAAAGATATCTATATATTCACCTGCAGCCTTGATGGCGTCTTCTTCTCTCCCTTCCAAAAGTCTGTAAGGGACCTCCCCCTTGAGACATGAGCTCAGGCAGATCAATCCTTCACTGTGCTGTGCAAGTAGCTCCTTGTCTATACGGGGTCTGTAATAAAAACCTTCCAGATGTGCCTCACTAACAAGCTTAATGAGGTTTTTATATCCAATATTGCTGGAGGCAAGCAGTACAATGTGAAATGAGGCATTTGGTATACCATAGTTATCTTTTTTATCCAGCCGGCCTTTTGGTGCAATATAGGCTTCGCATCCAATTATTGGTTTTATACCCTTTTTCATAGCAGCCTGATAGAACTCGATTACCCCAAACATATTTCCATGGTCTGTAATTGCCAGTGCAGGCATCTTGTATCTGTCTGCTGTGTCTACGACTGCCTCAATAGTATTTGCCCCATCGAGGAGGCTGTATTTTGTATGAAAATGGAGGTGGACAAAATCCGAATGTTTCATAATTATCCCTCTATTCTATATAATGTAGCGGGTTGGCATTTTTATAGAATTTATCAACAATATATAGATTTTATATTGTGGATATTGTATAATCTATCTGCTTCATTGTCAATTGAGGATTTATTTCACATCCAAATTGAATCTGAACCATAACTACCTTATTGTATATAAGTTTATATACCTCCGATAAATTTATTGATGTATTACTATTATGTTGAGCAAATAGTATTATTTTTAATAGCCTTTATTGGCGTATTAGTATTCATTCTACTGACGGTTGTCGGTTTGAGAAGAATAAAGAGGGAAAGATATTATAAAAGACTCGACCATCTCCGTGATACTTACAGACAGATCCTCTTTCCAGTTTTAACAAATTCGATCCCAATACCTGAGGAATGTTTTGGTAAAAATGTGTTTTCTGTGGAGTGGTATGCCATTGAAGATATATTATTTGAGGCAATAGAGAAAAAAATAACTTCTTTACCATCTATAACAGATGTTTTAAAAAGACTGGGTTACATAGATATATATATAATGCGTCTACAAAAGGGTAATAAATTTCAAAGGGCACTTGCAGCAGAGAAACTCGGTAAGGCAGGCGCATTAAATGCGGTCCCTTTTCTGATTAATGCTATTAAAGATAAAGAGAGGGAGGTCCGGACGGTTGCTGCCCGGGCCCTTGGAATAATTAATGAACCAACATCTGTAAGGCTATTAACAGATCTTCTTATTCACTGTCTGGATGACCCGGATTACGTACCGCTCCGTATTGTAAAGTCTGCGATAAGAAAATATAAGAGAGAGGCGGTGCAACACCTTATCCCATTATTGCACCATAGTTCCTGGAGGGTCAGGGGCCAGGCTGCAGACATAATCGGAGATATTGGCATCAGTATGCCGGTGGAAGTTCTAATTACCAGATTAAATGATACAGAACCCGATGTCAGGGCCAAGGTGTCAAGGGCGCTCGGAAAGATCAGGGCAAAAGAGGCAGTGGAGCATCTGATTGGAAGGTTAAAAGACC
>MHER01000128.1:0-1694 GCA_001805205.1 Nitrospirae bacterium RIFCSPLOW2_12_42_9
AAATAAGGCAACTGTTTATGCCCCCGGTGCAAGCCCCCCATGAAGATCGTCGCCTTTATCAAGGATTATTCGACCATTCAGGAGATATTAAAACATCTGGGGCTGTGGGATACCCGTTCCCACTCGCTACCGCCGTCCTCTATTATATGTGAAGAGATAGTCTATGTTGGTGAATCTTCCACAACACCGGTCCCTGCATAGGCTGCAAAAGGATTTCCTTTTGCCTCCTCAGGGAAAACAGGAAAGGTCTGTCTGCGAAAGGGGCAAAATCCTTACCGGATGCCTGAAATAGAGGAAAGGGTATGGACAGGATGGGGATGGTCTTTTTGTATGAACTCACGTATTAGCTCAGCCGTCTTTTCAGGTTGATCCAGAAATGCAAAATGTCCGGCATTTGGTATGAATTCATACCTGACGCCGCGTATACGGTTGTGTGACCATTCAGTATACTTCTCCGGAAGTATGGAATCTTTCTCAGAGCGGATGATCATTACAGGAAAGTGAATGTACTCTATCATAGCAGTGATATAAAGGGACGTTATGTCCTGTTTAAAATAATCCTGTCTGTCATGTACAGCCTTTACCTGTTCCTTTTTCTCGGGCATTCTCAGTGATTGCTTCATATCTTCACCGGAAGGCATCTCCTGCCGGTATCGCAGTGAAGAGGTATTGATCATTTTCATGATTCCATCTTCTTCAGTAGAATATATGAGGTCAAGCATAGCCTTCGATTCATCTGACCAGGTAACACCTTCAAATCCATTGATGCTTGTAGCTGTTTTAATATGTTCCGGGAAATGATGGCCGAATGCAACGGCGAGGCCGCCGCCTTCTCCCACACCCAGGACATGAGCTTCTGTGATTCCAAGCTTTCTGATAAAAGAACGGTATAGCTGGAGTATGTGTTCGGAAGAGAAGTCACCTTTCATAGCGCCAGGTTCCATCAGCCAGGGCGGCTCGGCAATAATAACACGGAAATCCTTGCTGAGGAGGCTCGTTAGTCCGTTCCATGATTCCGTTCTTAACGGATATGTAGATAGTATGAGAATAGTGTCACCATGTCCCTCGTCTGTGTATACGATGGGGACATTATCAACCATAATCCATTTCTGATTTGGCGGCAGGACCACAGGATCAAAAATATGTTTGGAGGTAGAAGCGCATGCAGATAACATAGATATGATGACGGTGAGTATTAACCATTTAAAATGAATGAACCGCATGAGACACCTCATTAAGGATCAGTATATCAAGAATGCAGCTTTCCTGCTGTCTGGATGGTAATGTGTTTTGTTAAGGCTAAAATAGCAGGAGTACTATGACCTGTCAATCTTTAATGTATCATTAAATCCTATTTTACTGCACTATCACCGTTCCCCGCATCAGATGACCGGAAATGGTGCAAACGTAATAATTGTCCCAGCGGTTTCAAAGGTGTGAGAAAATGTCCCGTTGGATGCTATAAGACCGGAGTCTAAGGGTGCTCTCGTGAGTAAGCCGCCGATTGCTGTGCATTCGGGTCCACTATCACTTGTGCTGGTTACGGTATGTGCAACACTATCATTATTTGTCCATGTAACAGTATCACCGACTGATATATTGGAGGGAGGCTATAGGCCAGGGTGTCTGACAGGGGTAACTTTTTCATTCTGTTTAGAAAAAATACAGACTATTTTAAAATTCAATAAAATTAG
>MHER01000128.1:1704-14272 GCA_001805205.1 Nitrospirae bacterium RIFCSPLOW2_12_42_9
AAATTCAATAAAATTAGATAGTTACAAAGGGATTCATCCTGTATCTACTTATTATAGTGTATCAACTATATACAGCGTTATTAGTAGCTGAGGTTGTTATTCTGATACTTTAGCCCTAAGGTACAAGGCGAAATTAGATTACCCTTATTTGCAGGGATTCACCTGGGTGGTCAGGGTATGAAGGCTACATATAGTTTTACAGATATAGATAATCTCCGCAATAAAAAAGCAGGGCAAACCGACGCGATAACAGGGAAATATTCCATTACAGGTTCAATGACAAGAATGTTGAGCCTGGTATACAATATGAATACCGCCTGGAGATGGTTTCTTAAGGAATCGGATATTGGAGAAACCACCATTTCCTTGGGAAGATCACGAAGAGAATGAATAATATTAGACCGAGAAAATACCATGGATATACAATAGCATACACTATTGGTATGAGAATAATCCTCGTTACAATACGCAGGAATTCATGTTTCCTGATCAATTCAGCTACAGGTGGGCTGTAAGTGTAGTAGAATTCAACAAAGACCTTGCCTATTCTGTTAGTTAATAGATAAGTATCTCTGAAGTCTCTTAGAGCCTTCACATGAGGATCAAGGTAACTCCCATAGGCTGCAGTTGCTATGAAACATCCCCCTCCTCCACTCCCTCCGGAGGTGTTATTGCTGGCCTCATTATTCGACATGGGAAGTCTGCCCGCCGGATCCCCAAAGAATGTATACATATGCACAAGGTCCTCCCTGATATCGTTATCGCGATAGGCCAGGGTCTTTGCCCTTAATATCGCCTCTCCCATGATACTCACACCATCTCTGAAAATTGCATCAAAGAGGTGGCTGGCAAGGGCGCTATGCTCCGTGGTGTAACCGAGACTCGTTGGGGCCCATACAGCAAACGCCCCACCCTGGTCAAATTTTAAAAATGCCTCGGCAAGGGGTATATCCCATGGGTCATCTTCCTCCGATATACCACCTTCATTCGGGTATGCGAAGGAACCATTAAGGCAGTTTAAGGTAATAACGAATGAGAGTTTATCATAGTTATTCAGAAGACTCTCTACTCCATAGGTTCCCAGAACTAAGTATGAGTTTGTCATATTTTCATCAGCCCACTGGTCTATGTCCCCGTGGCCTGTGTATACTGTCATAAGAGTACCATTATTAATGTTATTGGCAACATCCTGCCTTGCCGTCTCCATGGCCTTATCCTGGTTATCAGGTATTAAATCATAGTATGTACTCATATAGACCTTATTACCTGTATAATCTTGTGGAAGGGAGCCGGCCAGACTATCTGAAAGCCCTTCGAATTCGTTATTGTCATCATCAGTTACAAAGAGAAGATTTTTCTGCCAGGGGGCTTGCTGTGAGGACTCATATTTGATAATCTTATCTACTACAATATCTGCCTCCCCTGCATTCTTCACAGATATCCGCCCGATTATCATCTCCGGAAGTACATCTCCCTCAATATCTGCAAACCAGTTATCTGAGAATATCAACCCAAATTCCCCGGGAACCAGGTATGTCGGTACCATATTGGGCTCACCATATCCATAGTTGTTTTTATAATCGTAATTTGCATCGCCGAAGAGGACAACATATTTTGGCGGGAGTGACCAGTTAGTGTAGGCATGTTTCAGAAATTCCCTTATAGCCTTTGGGGTGAATATACCGTGACTGAATTCATCATAGATATCATTGATCTTTATCACTGCTGTTTTAAGACCATACTTGCTTCGGTAGTCTGAAAGCCGGCGGGCACTCTCAAAGAGGTCCTCATCGGTAATTATTATATAGTCTGCCCTGTTTGTAGCGTTCTTCAGAACTGAAGGAAGGGAATATTTTTCTATTTTATCCGGCCTCCCTATCGGGTTATTAATTACTGTTGCCACATATTCCTTTTCCTGGGAATTCAGGGAATCCCTGAAGTAGACAGGGTATGGTGATATATTCTCAACTTTGATGTTGTTGAATCTGTATATATTATCCGGATATTCTGTTATATCCAGTATGGTTATAAAATTTGGGTCAAGATCAAGATAGAAGTTGTGGAGGGCAAAATCGACTGGGCCGTTACCGACCCCTGTAAACCTCAGGTAGTTATTATATGCCCTGTAGGTCTTCCTGTAGTCTATTTCAAACCAGTTAAGATAAATACTGTCGATATCAAGGAAACCATCTCCGTCTATATCAAGAATATCTATCCAATCTGGATCAGTAACCGGAACTTTGACAGCCTCGATCTTTAAATAATTATTACCTTCGTTGAGATTACTACAGGGAATCTTCCTCTCAAGCTTTTCCGGCACCATACCGTTCCACTCTTTGTCGATTAACGGTATATCATTTAAAGATATTGTTGTATGGTGATCAGGGGATGTAAATACATCTGTTATCCCATGGACAGAAACCCTTACAGCGCAACCATTCGAATTTTTATCTAAATTTTTTATTGGGAAGGGTTTCTCTTTAAATGTATATTCCTCTTCGCCTGTTGCCCAGATCTTATCCCAGAACCAGTAGTCATTTTCTTCATTTTCAGGTTTTTCCCGCCACCATCTCCAATCTGTCTCAATATGGAGGCGATCTATAAATGAAAGAGGTGGAGGAGAATTACCCGGTGTTCCATCTCTGGTGATCATCCTCTTACCATCATCTCCTCCCCACTCAAGCCAGTAGATATTTATATCCGTAAAATCATGGTATTCTGAGTCCCTTGATATCCCTCTGGCATAGAACTCTATATAGTCGGGAGGATCAAGGCTGTGGTCTTCTTCACCATGGACATGGATAGGTATCTCAACACCCTGATTAAAAATCTTGATAGTAGAGGGGTTTATAGTGTTCGGTGGGATGCCCGCTTTCTGAATGGCAGATTGAGAGAGGTAATATACACCATCCTTTTTGATCTCTATCCTGAGAAGGTCTTTTGCATAAGCAACATCCGACCATGAGGTCAGCTCGAAGGTTAAAAGGATAAGTAATGGGATAAATAGATAGGCATGTTTACTTCTCATAAGGGCTTTTTACTGCAATTCACATACCACTTCATTGTACCTGACTGAGCCAACACTTGACAAGGTGTTATCCATAGAAAGATAGTCTTAGATTATAGGGATCAACATGGTAAGCGACCCTGGGAGACGGTAAACGGGACAAGGAAGGACGCTGAAAAACTTTGAGAGGGATGCTGCAACTACTTGATTTCATTGGAGGCGGCGAACGGATTTGAACCGTTGAATAGAGGTTTTGCAGACCTCTGCCTTACCACTTGGCTACGCCGCCGTTACAATAACGTAATATTTTATAGGTGATTAATTGCCAAGTCAAGAGTTGACATAATCTAATGCTTATAAATAAGCCTATAAATGCCTCCCTGGTCTGTAAAGTAGATGAGACCGTCAGGGCCTTCCACCATATCAACAATTCCATCATCATGTTTAAAGAAGTTATCATCAACCTTTGATACCACCCCTTTTCGGTTGTCGAGGATTACCCTATGAATGTTCCCATTATTCCAGTCAGCAAAAAAAAGATTATCACGGTATTCTGACGGATATTTTGTTCCTGTATAGAATGTAATCCCGGTTGGTGCAATGGTTGATGGATAGACAATTATCGGATCTTCAAGGCCTTTCTTATTTTGTTTACCACTTATCCTGTCAGGTCCCCACCCGTAATTCTTTCCAGCGTAAATGATATTTATCTCATCGTTTATATCAGGGCCATTTTCAGTTGAATATAATATGCCAGTAGCAGGGTGAAATGTTAGGTCAAAGCTATTCCTCAGGCCATAAGCATATATGTACGATTTTGGAGAGTCAGGTTTTGACTGGTCATAAAACGGATTATCTTTTGGTGCTGTACCATCTGAATTCAGGCGGAGTATCTTTCCTGCAAAAGACTGCATATCCATAGAATTCTCTGGTTCTGCAACATCTCCTATTGAGAGATATAATTTACCATCAGTCCCAAAGGTAATGTTTCCGCCATTGTGATTTCCGTGCCCCCATTCCCGCTGACTGCCTATCGGAAGATTGTCCAGTATAGCCACAGGGTTTGAACCCTTATTATCTTTTACGGTAATCCGCATAAGCCTGTGCCGATATGGGTCATCGTGGCCACTCCCTTTGTGAGAATAATACACATATAGAAATCCGTTTTTCCCAAATTGCGGATCCAGAGTAAGTCCGAGTAATCCCCTTTCAAAATAGCAACTTACAGGTCCGAACCGGAATACTGGTTCAGGGAGAAGTTTTGGTGTGGAAGTGATGGCCTTCTCAATTACACGGACTTTTCCACTGCATCGCTCTGTAAAGAATAATCGTCCATCACTGGTAAAAGATATGGTTACAGGAAATTCAATACCTTTTATAACAGGTTCTGCTATAAACCCCGCTTCTGAAATATTTCCTTCAGATAAAATCAGGGTGAGGACTATATTAATTATAAGGATATAAAGTGGAAGACTTTTCTTTATCAACAAAACAGGCCTGTTACTGGGCCCTGTTAGCTGGCTTTAAGCAATCTGCTCTCCACATGCACTTAAACTGGTCACAAAAGCCTTCAACTGAAGTCCCAAAACAATCAAAGTTTCCCTCTTTGCGCTGAATGGATTTGATTAACTCAGTCTTGGGTGCAGTTGTGGGGAGCCCCAATTTCTGGGCGATCTTTTTGATCTCTGTTAATGTCATAAATTCCTCCTTGTAAAATTAATGATAAATATTGGTGATTTTTAGTAAAAGAATAAAAATGAGTATACCCTATTTTCCATTATTGCGTCAACCGGCTAACTAATCCGGATGTTAAATTCTAATTTATTTTGGTATAATTTACCTCAAACAAGGGCAGGTTTGCAACTAATTTCAACCCTGCTAATAAAAAATTATCGGATGACAGAAAAAAAATATTATCCCATTTTTTTAAATCTTAAGGGTACAAAGTGTGTGATAGTTGGCGGCGGCAGGGTTGCTGAAAGAAAGTGTTCTGCCCTTATGAGGACAGGTGCCATGATAACTGTTATTAGCCCTGAGATTACGAGACGCATCACACAATACAAGGAAAAGGGATTAATAAGACATCTCCGGCGTAATTACAGGAGTGGAGATATCAAGTCTGTATTTATTGTTATTGCTGCAACCGGCTCTCCGGAGACAAATAAAAGGATAGCAGCGGATGCTATATCTTTAAATAAGCTCCTGAATGTAGTTGATACACCTTCTCTCTGTAATTTTATTGTCCCTTCTGTTTTTAATCGTGGCATGCTTACTATAGCTATTTCTACAGGCGGTGCCAGCCCTGCTCTGGCCAAAGAGATAAGAAAAGAGATTCAGAAGATTTATGGACCCGAGTATTCAGGATATCTAAAACTCTTTAAAATCGCACGCTCTAAAGTGATGAAAGGGATTAAGAGCAGGAAGGAGAGGGAAAAGGTCTTAAAAGGTATTGTATCAGCCATACGAAAGGGGAATGTGATAAAACTAAAATAGGGTGATTGAGATAACACCTGTAATCATCATAAGACTTCCAATAAGCCTCTCACCGGTATTCTTCTCCCTGAATAAGAACCTTCCATAGATAACACTGAAGATAAGATTAAACCTCTTAACAGAGATCATATACGCAACATCAGTCATGCTCAGGGCAATGAAATGAGACATGACCGTTATAGATATAAAAAGTCCAATACCAATAAAGATTTTTGGAGTAGATACAACCTGGTTTAAAATCCCCTTACTGCCCAGGATAATAGTTAGTATTATAGTAAGAACAAAGGGATAGAAAAAACCAAAGAATATGGGGCTTGAGTGTTGAATCGAAACTTTTCCGAGGGTTGATGTAATACTGTAGATTAATGCTACTCCTATCATAAAGATAGAGCCCCGCTCCTTTCCTATGGCTTTTACAGGACCGAGGATCCCATTAGTGGTTGCCCTTATATTGAGAAGATAGCCGCCAAATGCTATGAGGATAATTCCAACGAGGCCTGACTTGTCAGGCAACTCTCCCAAAACAAGAAAGGCAGTCAGGATAATAAATACCGGGCTTAATGTCAGAAATGGGATAGTAACAGACAGAGGAGAGATTTTAATAGCCTTTACATAAAGGATTATTGCAGTGATCTCTAATGGAAGCATCAGGAGAAGTGTCAACCAGAAGGTCCTGTCCAGCGTTGGGATTTCAATAAAAAAGAAGGCCACTGCAAGAAATGGCAGTGAATATCCCTGTCTGACCCAGGCAATTACATACTCATCTGTATTCCGTAAGGCCTTTTTACTGATGGAATCAGCAGTTGCGAGTGTAAACGCGGCTATAAGTGCAAAGATTACCCATGATATCATTCAGCTCTTTACCATAAAGGATGGTTATTACAAGTGTCAAGTACCAATTGTCAAGTACCAATCAGCGGAGGTCTGTATAGAATTTGAATATGGATTATGTTAACATGTTTCATGCCATTTCAGAATCCGCAAGACTCATGATCTTATAGAGCATAATATTCGTGAATGGGGAAAATTTTCTTACTTTGAGATGTCGGATTGTTAGAATTACTCTCTGGCTGATAATCTTTCATATCATTAATCCAAATGCGGTATTTGCCGAAGAAACTTTTACTGCTTCTACTCAAAGATATGCCGGGATCCTTGTTCAGGATACTTTGCACACATTAACAGCACCGGCAAGATGGGACCAAAGGGATTGGCTGGATTTTTCCCTTTACACTGTTGGAATTGGGGCTGTTATGGTTTTTGATGGGTCGATATCTGATGAGGTTAAAGAAAACAGGACTGAATCCGCAGATGATTTTGCAAGGTTTATTCAGGAGTTTGGTTCATTACCTTCCTTTGGGATAATGGGAGGGTTTTACGGAGCAGGGATGATATTCGGGAATAATAAGGCAAAGAGCGTGGCTAAGGATGCGTTTGCATCAAGTATCGTAAGCGCCGGTATTATAACTCCTACTCTGAAACTTGCAGTTGGCCGGAGCAGGCCTTATCAGGACAAGGGGGCATATCATTTTGAACCATTTGGAGGTGACAAATCATTCCCATCAGGTCATACCACTCAGGCATTCTCCCTGGCCTCCGTGATTGCAGAATACTATGATGAGCGATGGGTGGATATAACATCTTATGGGATAGCTGCATTAGTCGGGCTTGCAAGGATAGAGCAGGAGGCACACTTTCCATCGGATGTAGCGGCAGGCGCTGTGATTGGAACTGTAGTTGGCAAAACCATAGTCAGGTATAATAAAGACCTTCATAAAGGTGTTACACTTACACCGTATGGAAATGGAGAAAAAATAGGTGCCGCAATAAGGATTCAATTTTAAGAGTTTTGTCAGGCAAGGATTTGGTGTACGAGATTTTTGTATGAAGAATATATATTTTTTACTTGTCACAATTTTAATTGCAGCAGGCTGTATGACCTCTTATACGAGGCGGCCTTATGCAGATAATCTAAGCAATCTTGCTTATATCAGTGAACCTTCTGCTATATACAACAACTATAGTGCAATAGACCGGGAGGCCCTGCGTAAGGCCATAAAAAATAATCTTGAATATCTTGAGAGTATAGATAATGACACGGAGTTTAATTATGGCGGAAGGATGGTACGGGCAGGAGATGTTGCGAGGACGCAACGGACATTCCTCCAGGTTATTGATCATACAGTCTCAGAGGAGATGCTTGGTATTATTATGGAATATATGTTCGAGTGGTATCAGGCGCCTGGTACTGATGGGAGAGGCAAGGTAGTGTTTACCGGTTATTATGTACCGGAGATTGAGGGGAGCCTGTCTCCATCAGAAAAGTATCGTTACCCGCTATACAGACCTCCAAAGGATCTAAAGAAAGATTCTCCCTACTATACACGCGGTCAAATTGACGGACTCAATGTCCTGGAAGGGAAGGGGTTTGAAATAGCATGGCTTGCTGACCCGGTGGAGGCGTACTTTTTGCATATACAGGGTTCAGGTACCATTAAACTGCCTGATGGTTCTATGATAGGTGTTCACTATTCAGGTAATAATGGCCAGCCCTATATCAGTGTAGGTAAGTTCATGATGGACAAAGACCTTATCAGACCAAAAGATGGAAATGTTGAGGGCATCAAGCAATATCTCAGGAACAATCCTGATAAACTTGATGACATTCTGTATCAGAACCCCCGCTATATATTTTTTAAATTGACCAATTCGCCTGCAAAAGGGAGCCTGCAGGTCCCTCTGACACCGGGACACTCAATAGCTACTGACCCGTCTCTCTTTCCAAGGGGAGGACTATCTTTTATAAAGACAACCTCACCGGTTGTTGGTTCATCCGGCAAAATCGATGATTGGATGGATATCCAGCGGTTTGTTGTAAATCAGGACGAGGGTGCAGCAATAAAAGGCGCAGGAAGGGTTGACCTCTTCTGGGGCGAAGGCCCCGATGCAGGGAAAGGAGCAGGATTCATGAAAGAAGAAGGAGAGCTTTTTTTCCTGCTTCAGAAATAACTTCGGGATGGGGTCAGGTCTTGTAACATCCATTCACCTATTATTTCATATATTGTATAGTAACTTCATAGACAATATCTGAGGAGTCTCCGGAGGGATCATTGCCTTCACAATTGAGTGCACCTTTTTCCACTACGCTGCGATTCCTGATCATTGTGGTTATAACCCGCGTCAGATCAAACCCGCCATCAACGCATTCTTTGCTTAAGCAATCTATCCTGAAAAAGGCATAACTATTGGGGGAAAAATTAAAGGTTCTGATTATAGGTCTTATTCCTTTTTGATTGTACGTCATATTGATGACGATTTCAGCAACCCCGGGAAAGCGTTTAACCACAGTACCTGCATCACGCCTCTTCTGAATCCTTTCTAACTTTACATCATTCCTTTTATTAATCATTTGCCTCTCAAATGAGGAGGCCCGTCCATTAAAGGGGGCCTCCTTATTTATTTAGATTTTGACGATGTTGATCGCCTTGGGACCTTTCGGGCCCTGTTCAGTTTCAAAGCTGACTGAATCACCCTCAACAAGGGTCTTAAATCCATCGCCCTGAATTGCAGAATAGTGTACGAACAATTCTGTGCCGTCTTCTGCTGCGATGAAGCCAAATCCTTTGGATTCATTGAACCATTTCACAGTTCCTTGTGCCATTTTGTTTACCTCCTTATCTGTAAATTAAAATCTCAGAAGGCAGCAATAAAAAAAGCCACAAAGCTAAAAGTCTTTGTGGCTTCCTGTTAACGCAAAAACTTCTAAAATCTTGTTTAAAACAATATCATGTTTTCGAACCTTAAGTCAAGCAAATAAAATTTATGGTTATAAAGAATCAGGTTATAATGAATCGTGGCTTGCTATTAAGGTTAATACCTGTTAGTGTGTAACTATATGAAATTACTTTTAATCCTCCCAAAAAGCGAACGCGGTTACTGGGGTCAGATCTCCAGGAAGGGGAAGGCAGGATTCATTCGTTTAAACTTACCGACCATTGCAGCGATTACACCCGGGGAGTGGGATGTAGAGATACTGGATGCAAGGGCCAAACCCGTTGATTACAATGCAAAGGTGGATCTTGTTGGTATAACAGGATTCACAGCAGATATGCCGAGTGCCTATGAGATTGCGGATAATTTCAGGGCAAAAGGTGTGAAAGTTATTATGGGAGGTGTACATGTCTCTGCAATGCCGGATGAAGCCCTTGAACATGCGGATTCTGTTATTATAGGAGAGGCAGAACTGGTCTGGCAAAAGGCACTTGAAGATTTTAAAAAGGGGGTAATGAAAAGAGGATATAAGGCTGAGCATTTATGTGAGATGAAAAGCATGGCAATCCCCCGCCGGGACCTTCTTGACAGAAAGATGTTTGTAACAGGTTTTAATTCACTTCAGGCAACAAGAGGCTGTCCATTCAACTGCGACTACTGTACGGTAACTTCTTTTTTTGGCCATGAATTCAGGGTAAGGCCTGTTGAAGATGTTATTAAGGAGATTAAAGGATTTGACAGAAAAGATTTTTTCTTTGTTGATGACAACATAGTTGGCAGGCCGAGATATGCCAAAGAGCTTTTTAAGGAATTGATACCGCTTAAGGTTACATGGGGGAGTCAGGCATCCATAACATTGGCGAAAGACCCGGAGCTTCTGAATCTATATGCAAAGAGCGGTGGCAAATATGTATTTATTGGATTTGAGAGTCTGTCACAGAAAAACCTTGAGAAGATGCATAAGGGCTGGAACTCTGCAAAGGGCTATAAAGAGGCAATAAAAAAGATACATGCTGCAGGTATAAATATCCTTGGAAGTTTTGTGTTTGGATTAGATGAAGATGATAAAACGGTTTTTAAAAATACCTTTGACTTTATAATGGAGACAGGTATGGATGCAGCACAGTTTCATATACTTACTCCGTTTCCTGGCACAGTAACTTACAATGTCCTTGAAAAAGAAGGAAGGATAATCGACAGGGACTGGGCTAAGTATCATACAGGCGAAGTCGTATTCCAGCCAAAGGGGATGACAACAGATGAACTCCAGAATGGATACTACTGGGTATTCCGGAATACTTACACAATTAAAAATATACTGAAAAGATGTTTACGAAGTCCAAAGGGGATAACATACAGGATTGGTCTGAACCTGGGATACAGGAAAAAGGCATTAAGGATGCCCTATCTGCACTTGACTTCACAAACCTAATTATCATAGCATTATCTTCTCCATGAAAAACGAAAAAAGACCTTTAGGTATTTTTGATTCCGGTATAGGGGGACTTACAGTACTGAAGGAAATTATTAAGCTTCTTCCTGAAGAGGAAACACTGTATCTTGGCGATACAGCGCGCCTCCCCTATGGGACTAAGTCTGAGGAGACGGTAATTAAATATTCAATAGAGAATACCCGCTTCCTTTTGAAATATAATATTAAACTCCTTGTGGTTGCCTGCAATACAGCATCAGCGGTCAGTCTCCCTGTATTAAGAAAAGAGTTCTCCCTCCCTCTGATAGGAGTTATAGAGGCGGGTGCGAGGGCAGCTACAAAGGCTACGAAGAATGGCAGGATCGGGATAATAGGGACTGAAACTACTATCAGGAGCAGTGCTTATACAAAGGCGATAAAGTCTGTGAATCCTGATATAACCGTTATTGGTCAGCCATGCCCCTTATTTGTCCCGCTCGTTGAAGAGGGATGGCTTAATGATGACATCACTATATCTGTTGCAGGACGTTACCTGACTTCTTTAAGAAACGACAGGATAGACACACTGGTGCTTGGATGCACACATTACCCATTATTAAAAAGTGCCATTCAGAAGGTAATGGGAGATGGTGTAAGGCTGATAGACTCTGCAGAAGAGACGGCATCAGAAGTGCGGGAATTGCTAACTAATCTCGGTCTGATTAACTTATCGGGGTCAGAGAGCGATACAAAGACAACACCTGTAAGAAGATATTTTGTAACTGATGTCCCTGTCCGTTTTGAAGAGCAGGGGAGCAGATTCCTCGGAGAGAAAATATATAAAGTGGATAAGGTGGATCTGGGTTAACAGGTCAGGCATCTTGCCTGACAAAGAAAAGTTAAGTTAGGGGTGTTTCATATGAAACGTATAAATGGAAGAAAAAATGATGAATTGAGGCAGGTAAAGATACACAGGAATTATATAAAATATGCTGAAGGCTCGGCCCTGATAGAGGTAGGGGATACGAGGGTTATCTGCACCGCAACTATAGAAGAGAAGGTCCCCCCGCACCTTAAGGACCAGAATAAGGGATGGATTACTGCTGAATATTCAATGCTCCCCAGATCTGCCCATGCAAGGGTGGTAAGGGAAGCGTCTAAAGGTAAGATAGGTGGACGCACACATGAGATTCAGCGGCTTATAGGCAGGGCATTGCGGGCTGTAGTGGCACTGGATAAATTAGGGGAGCGGACAGTGTGGATAGACTGTGATGTAATTCAGGCAGATGGCGGGACGCGTACAGCTTCTATTACCGGTTCATTTGTTGCGCTTGTAGATGCAATGAAATTTGCACATAAAAACAGGCTGATTGAGGAGATCCCATTAAAAGATTATCTTGCTGCTGTGAGTGTCGGGATAATAGATGGAGAGCCTGTCCTTGACCTTAATTATTCTGAAGATTCTACTGCAGAGGTTGATATGAATATTGTTATGACAGGAAAGGGGAAGTTTGTTGAAGTTCAGGGTACTGCCGAGGGATCACCTTTCTCAAAAACACAGATGGAGGGTCTTATTGCTCTTGCCAAACAAGGCATAGAAGAGCTTATTGAAATGCAGAAGAAACTGGTTGGAGACCTGATCTGACATTAATGTTAAAGCTAATCCTTGCCACAAAGAATCAGGGCAAGATAGAAGAGATGAGGACTATCCTCAAAGAATCAGATATCAGGGGTGGTTTGGAGATACATACCCTTTTCTGTTATCCTGATATCCCTGATATAACAGAAGACGGGACTACGTTCGAGGAGAATGCAAAAAAAAAGGCATTAACGGTCTCAAAATTTACAGGTCTTATTGCTATTGCGGATGATTCAGGCCTTGAGGT
>MHER01000128.1:14278-17974 GCA_001805205.1 Nitrospirae bacterium RIFCSPLOW2_12_42_9
ACTCGCTGGTGCACCAGGTGTATATTCAGCACGGTTCGCAGGAGAAGGGGCAACTGATTCTGAGAATATAAAAAAGCTGCTCGGTCTACTTAGTGATGTACCCTCTGAAAAGAGGACAGCGAGGTTTGTATGCGTGATAGCCCTTGCTCTTGCCGGTGGTGAAATACGAACCGTGCGGGGTGAATGTTCCGGCATCATTGGGACCAGGGAAAGAGGGACTTCAGGATTTGGCTATGACCCGGTGTTTGTTGTACCTGAATATGGGGAAACCTTTGCTGAACTCGGAGGTGATATTAAGAATAAGATAAGTCATCGTGCCATAGCACTGAACAGACTTCGTAGTCTCCTGAAAGACATTATTCACCAGGATTAGGAACGCCATCGTTGTCCAGCTATTTTTAAATGGACCTTTTTAAAAGAATTCTCTATAAATATATCATCCCGCCTGCAGGAATGATTCTGATATACCTCCTCGGTATGACATACAGAAAGGTATTTGTTGGCAGGGAGTCAGAACAATCCCTTCTCACTAAAGGCGTAAACCCCATTTATGCATTATGGCATGGCAGGATGCTCTTTTTCCCTTTTCTATACCGCTGGCAATGGAGATTGTATGTACTCGTAAGCCCCAGCATAGACGGGGAAATAATCTCCAGAATACTGAAGTTATACGGTGTGTTTTCCATCAGGGGGTCTTCATACGAAGGAGGAACAAAGGCCTTGCGTGAATTGATAAAGATAGTGAAAGATAAGAAGTCTGTATTTATAACCGTTGATGGTTCACGCGGCCCGGTCTTTAAAGTTCAGAGCGGTGTCCTCCATCTTGCGAGACTTGGCGGAGTCCCCATTCTGCCGGTTACATATGGTACGGAGAAGGCATATGTGTTTAAAAGCTGGGACAGGTTTATCATTCCGAAACCTTTCAGTCGTGTTGTGATAATATACGGGGAGCCTGTCTATATACCTAGGGACATTTCTGAGAGGGAGCTTGAGGCCAGGCGGGCTGAGCTTGAAAAGAGGCT
The DNA here is from genome assembly GCA_001805205.1 of Nitrospirae bacterium RIFCSPLOW2_12_42_9. GTDB lineage: Bacteria > Nitrospirota > 9FT-COMBO-42-15 > HDB-SIOI813 > HDB-SIOI813 > HDB-SIOI813. The sequence goes on from MHER01000128.1 coordinate 15,301, forward strand.
CAATGAAATGACAGAAAAGTCTGATCATTATTTTAAAGGCGGAATACAGTAGGTTGTTATGTACTTTATTTATAATTTTCTGCTAATTACCATACTGATTGCCACATCTCCTTTCTGGGTCTATAAAGTTTTCACAAAAGAGAAACACAGAAAGGGGTTTATTGAAAAAACAGGGATACTCCCGCAGCATATCAAACAGGCGCCATCCAGCGGGAAGCGTATACATATTCACGCTGTTTCAGTTGGTGAAGTCAATGCAGTAACCCCCTTTATCAAGGAACTTAAAAAGAGACATCCGGATATAAGACTTATCCTGTCTACTGTAACACCCACTGGATATGATATGGCACATAAAAGGCTTCCTGAGGTAGACCATATAATATATTTTCCATTTGACCTGCCATGGATTGTAAAGAGGGTTATAAATACAATAAGGCCTCATATTTTCATTTTGGTAGAGACTGAGCTATGGCCGAACTTCCTGAGGCAGATAAGGCGCGCAGGGGCGGTGTCTATTATTATAAATGGAAGGATATCACCACATACCCTGAGGGGGTACACCTTTATCAGGCCATTTATGAAAAGGGTACTTAAAAATGTTGACCTTTTTTGCATGCAGAGTGATGAGGATGCAAGAAGGATCAAGTCGATTGGTGCCCCGGATAATGCCATCAAGATTACCGGGAATATGAAATATGATCAGAAGTTTATCGACGTAAGCGGGAAGGATTTGATGGGAAAAAAAGGAGTGTTTGGGATAGATAAAGACGACCTGGTGATTATCGCAGGGAGTACCCATAAGGGTGAAGAGGAGATGATCCTCGAATCATATAAGAAGTGTACCGGAGGTGGCGAAAAGATCAGGCTGATCATAGCACCCCGGCATATAGAAAGAGCGGGGGAGATAGAAAGGCTGGTCAAGATGCAGGGTCTTGAGGTGGTCAGAAGGACAGAGCTTAATAGTTCAAAGATGAATACCATTCCTTACAATACTGTGATGATAGTCGATACCATTGGAGAACTTGCAACACTCTACAGCATGGCTGATGTTGTGATCATCGGCGGAAGCTTTATCCCCCATGGAGGACAGAACCCACTTGAGGCAATCTATTATAAGAGGCCGGTAATCTTTGGCCAGCATATGTTCAATTTCCAGGAGATAACAGAAGAGATAATAGGTAATGGGGCAGGCGTGAGGGTCGATAACAGAGAGGACCTTGCAAGGGTACTTATAGAACTGTTAAATGATCCGGATATGCGTAAAAAAATGGGTGAAAAGGGTTATCAGATAATACAAAAAAACAGAGGCACAGTGGAAAAAAACCTTGTCATAGTTGAAAAATACCTTTAGAACGGACACCTAAAGGTAGGCTTGACCTGATTTAATATCATATATATAGTATTGCCAGTGGTAAGACTGTTCTGATAAAGAAAGAAAGGTCAAATTGAGAGTTCACTAAGCAGTTGCGTTATGGTTGCGTATAACGCAATTAGAGACGCAAATAAAAATTTAATTGCGTCATATTTGCGTCTAACACAATTAATTACTAATTGAAACATTTAACATCCCCCGTGACCTGAACCTTAAGAAATTTGAATGGAGGATGAGTAAGGAATATATTTTGTTTACCTTGACAACACAGAAAATTCATAATACTTTACTCTGAATATATCTTCAGAAAAATTATTATGTATAGAAAAATTCGATGGAAAAAGTCAATAAAATAAAAAGTAATAAAACCAAATCTCCCAGGAAAAGGATTAAGACCTATAGTTTATCAATAGATCCATGTGAATTTTATATTTCTGAGGCGAATCCTGCTACTGAGAATAAAAAACCTTTTACTATTTACTATGATAACCCGGAACACTCCATAAGACTTCTCAACGGTGATTGCATAGAAGTATTAAATCATGCAAGGGAAAATAGTGTTGACATGATATTTGCAGATCCCCCTTATTTTCTCTCTAATGGGGGGATTACCTGCCATGCCGGAAAGATGGTTTCTGTAAATAAGGGAAAATGGGATAAGTCCAGAGGGGTAGAAGAAAATCATAAATTTACGCTTGAATGGTTAAAGGCCTGCCAGCGTGTACTAAAGCCTAACGGTACTATCTGGGTCTCTGGAACAACACATATAATTTATTCAGTTGGCTTTGCCATGCAGGAACTTGGAGCGGTATCGGTATGAGACAACATGAAGCTGTAATAAACGTGATGGAAGAACATGGGGGATACGCTACGCTTGGTTTTCTAAATCAAGAGGTGTTGAAAGTTAAGGATTGTGTATGGAAAACAAAAACACCTTTCGCAAGTATCAGAAGGATAGTACAAGATGAAAGATTTTTCTTTAAGATTAAGCCAGGACTGTGGGCATTGAAATCTTATAAAGAAAAGTTGCCCACTGATATTTTACCCACAAAAGAAATATCCAAATCTCAAAAAGAAGAATTTAATCACACATACTATCAAGGATTACTTGTTGAAATTGGAAATCTAAAAAAATTTCAAACATTTGTTCCTAATCAAGATAAAAATAGACTTTATTTGGGCAAGAAGCTTTCTGATATTACGACAATCTCTGATATTTATAAATTTAGTTACGACCATATAGTTCGTATGACGCAAACGATTGATGTAACATGGTTTAATGAGAGAAATATGCTTGCAAGC
>MHER01000129.1 GCA_001805205.1 Nitrospirae bacterium RIFCSPLOW2_12_42_9
GCAAGGGATAGCATAACAATACCGGTTAAGAATAAACGAAAGCAGGAAATGATAACCGGATTAAATCCTTAAGAAGGATTTGATCGAGGATTTTCAAGTAGCTAAAATGAACTCTCTTAAAACAGTCATTCTCACATCTGTTATCCTCTTATTTTCTTTTGCCACTATCGCCGGCTTTTTCTATTTCAAGGCAAACAAACGCATGTCAGCAGAAATACCGGTGATCAAACCTGGCGTGGCCGGGGATGTTGTCCCTGCGTCATTCAAGACGTCTTATAATATGGGGCGTGTCCTTTTTTCAGACTACACTGAAAGATCAGGAATAGATTTCTTGCATCATCAGGCAGAAGATGTAATTGATTCACTCCCTCAGGTAATGGGCTCAGGGGTATGCATATTTGATTACAATAGCGATGGGAATATGGATGTTTATCTTGTGAATGGTTCAGGATACACATATTATTACGGAGAAAAACCGTGGTGGTACAAACCTCCGTCAAATGTCCTTTATCAAAATAATGGAAATGGTCAGTTTACAGATATTACCAAAAGGGCAGGTATGGGATACACAGGTTGGGGGATGGGATGTGCGGCAGCAGATTTTAATAATGACGGCTATCAGGATATATATGTTACATACTACGGAAAGAATATCCTTTATAAAAATAACGGGAATGGGACATTTATGAATGTGGCGGATAAGACTGGTGTCGACGGTAAGAAAGAAAAGTGGAGCACATCGGCAGCATGGGCGGATTATGATAATGACGGATGGCTCGACCTCTATGTCGTTAATTACATCAAGTTTGATAAATACATGAATCCAGGAGAATTCAACTCTGCATATCAGATGCCAACAAATCTCCTGATGAACTCAAAGATTTACACGGGGTCTGCAAATATTCTTTTCCACAACAATAAAGACGGAACATTTACTGATGTAACAAAAAAGGCCGGCGTAGAGGACTCGGCAGGTAAGGGACTTGGGGTTATCTTCTGCGACCTTGATAATGATGGAGACGCTGACATCTATGTTGTAAACGACGGGGCGCGGAATGTCCTCTTTATCAATAACGGAAATGGCGCTTTTACTGACATCGGCGGTGAGGCCGGAGTAGATACGCCTCTCAGCGGTATGGGTGTGGCAGCGGGGGATTATGATAATGACGGAGATTTTGACATATTTGCAACATATCCTGCAAGCGAGACCAATATCCTTTATAGAAATATGCTGAATACTTTATCAAATCCCCCCATATCAAATCCCCCCACGCCCCCCTTTTCTAAAGTGGGGATGAAGGAAGTTCCCCCTTTTTCAAAGGGGGATAAAGGGGGATTTGCAGCGTTGTTTTCAGAAAAAGATTATGAGCTTGCTCTTTCTTTTAAAGATGTTACTGTTGCATCTGGTCTTGGTGAAGATGTCAGTATAGGTTTTTTTGGATGGGGCACTGACATGTTTGATTATGACAATGACGGCTACCCCGACATATTTGTTGCCAATGGCAATCCAAATCCTGATTTTGATAACCCGAGGACAACCGTAGGTCAGAGGAATCAGCTCTTTCGCAACAATGGCAGCGGAATATTCACTGATGTATCCGGTTCATCAGGAGACGGGTTAAAGATCGCAAGATCAAGCCGGGGGGCAACCTTCGGAGACATAGACAATGACGGTGACATAGACATTGTAATTAACAACAATAATAATTATGCATCAGTGTTAAGGAATGACGGGGGAAATTCAGGAAATTACCTGACAATACAGCTAAAGGGGACAAAGAGCAACAGGGACGGGATTGGCGCAAAGGTATCATTGACAGCAGGCTCCCTGGTGATGCTGCAGGAGGTCAGGGCGGGCTCGGGTTATCTCTCTCAGAATGACACGCGTCTCCACTTTGGCATGGATGAAGTGGAAAAGGCAGATAAGATTCTAATCCAATGGCCATCAGGTATAACACAACTCATTAAAGATGTGGCAGCAAACCAGTTTATTACTGTTACGGAAGGCACGGATAATTTTAAGATCGAGGAAAAGAAAAGGAAAGCGTTTCATGATAATTTTCCTCCTCTTGAAAAGACAATACTAACAACCTTAGCTGACCCCAGGCCGTCTAAAAAGATAGAGGCCATGAGGTCATTACGGGATACCACCAACGAAGAGATTATTGATAAGGCTATTGAACCAGTAATGATGTCCCTGAATAATCGTGACAAAGACGTTCGTAAAGAGGCTGCTGATCTATTATGCAAGTTATTAAAAGATGAGCAGACGATCCTGAGAACCACAATGCTAAGGAAGAGACTTGCAGTAGTACCATTACTGAAGGCGCTCGATGATCCTGAAGCAGATGTCAGAGTAAGCGTGGTAAAGGCGCTCGGTTATTCAGAGAGCTACAGGGCTATTATTCCAGTAGCAGAGATGTTAAAAGACCCTGATAAAGGTGTCAGGCGCGAGGCAGCACTTGCACTTGGCTGGTTGAAGAATACGAGGGGGATTGAACCCCTGCTTGAAATAATCAGGAATATTAATGAGTATCCCTCTGTCCGTGCCGGTGCACTCCTTTCCCTTGTAAAACTTGAGAGTGATGTAACTGTTAGTCCTCTATTGGAACAATTGCATGGAAAAGATGAGAAGAATAAGATCAGGGCAATGGAAGTCCTTCAGGCAGCCCTTACAGAAGATGAGACTGTTTTGTTAAACAGAAAACCATTTGTCCAACCTTTGACTGAATTACTAAATGACCCAAATACTGAGATTAAATGTGCAGCAATAAAAACAATAACTCTAATCAGAGATACCTCTGTAGTCCCACTTCTTATCAGTACTCTATCAGATAAGTCAAAAGAGGTAAGGACAGATGTTATTAAAGGACTCGGTGAACTGCGGGATAAGAGGGCAACGACGGTGTTAGTTTCTCTTTTAAATGATAAGGATGAAGATATAAGATTATCAGTATTAAAATCCCTCGGTCTTATCATAGACAAAGAGACCATCCCTGTAATTTTTCAGATTATAAAAGATAAGAATGAGAATAAGACTGTACGCATCTCAGCATTGGATGCCTTGCAGCAGATCGATCCCTTTTTCTGGGATAAGAACTCTGCACAGTTTATTGAAGATGATCTGCCGGAGATAAGGATAGAAGCTATTAAGGGGATTGGCAGCCTGCATGAAGCCCAATCTGCAGATCTTCTATTACACTGTTTACAGAATGATAAAGATAATGTCGTCAGGAAAGAGGTGATAACAGCACTCGGTTACTATAAAGAGAGAAAGGTTGTCGATTCACTGATTAGTATTATCAAAAGCAGAAATGAAGAAAGAGAAATACGGTTTGAGGCAATGGCCTCCCTTGTACGGATTGGAGATGAGAGGGCTGTAATTCACATCGAGGGTATAGCCAGAAACAGCATGGATGAATTGAGAAGTGACGCAGAAGAGGCCCTGGAAAGATTCAGATAATTATCAAAAATTAAAAGATTTCGGGGATAATTACTGGTGATAGACAGATGGTCATTAATTGTTACTGGAATCCCTGTGAGTAACAAGGGCTTCCCTTGTATACTTAACGCCCGGATTCCATAAGAGCCATTCTTTAATACCATGATCACGCGTGGCCTTTATTTGTGCCCTCACCTCTTCCGGTCCATAATCAGGGTAGCCAAGATCAAAGTCCTGTAACCATGGTCTTATCTTATTCTTTACTACCTCTTCCGGCTGGGATTCATCTGCAGACTTCTTTATGGCATCCCTTAATGCCTTATGGACTATATCATAGGGGGCACTGTTAGGGTTCTTATATCCGTATGAACCTTTCCAGTAATGGGATGGATATATCATTGGAGAGATGTAATCAACCCTGTCGATCAATTGTTTAAAATGCTGACCAATCCCGACATCATCGCGGAGGGTTGTTAATCCAAATACATCAACAGAGAGTTGGACATTATAAGGGGCTAATCTTACTCTTGCAAGCTCAACAAATTTTGAAATTACTGCAATTGCCATTTCTTCATTATGTCCTTCCGGGTATGAGATATCTTTCAGTGGCCCATCACTCGGGAAACGGACATAGTCAAACTGGATCTCATCGAAACCACGCCTCGCAGCATCCTCTGCAAGACTGATATTATAGTCCTGAATCTCCTCTAAATAAGGATCACTAAACGCATCCCCTTTATAATCCCTCCATATCCCACCTGTCTTCTTATTCCTTATTGCAAGATCAGCTCTTTTTTCTGCAAGAAATGTATCCTTAAAGAGGACGATCCTCGCTATCTTATAAATATTATGATCTTTACATTCCCTTACAATCTTGTCTAAATTCCTGATTCTTTTTTCAATGGCACCAACTGATTTCGCCAGAGGGATGTCTGCCTCATAGGCAATCCTGCCATCGGCCTCTTTAAGGTCTATAACAATGGTATTGAGTTCTGTTTCGTCAATCAGCTTTATAAGGTTGGGGAAATACCTCGGATCACCGGCCACCCAGCTCGTTACATGGATTCCTTTTACTTCAGGTTTTTCAACTCTTAATGAGGAGGGATAAGGTAAATTTCTGGATAAAACAATGTACTTATCCTCTATCTGAGATGATATTCCAAGCCCAAAGATGAGTATTAATGATATAGCTGCCCTTGAAGAGAACCTCACATATCAACTATAGCACTTACAGTTGTAGCGTCAAGAATATGACAGCATCACCCCCTTTCAGTGAATGGGAGAAATGCTATATTGCGGGCCCTCTTTATTGCTGTTGTGAGCTCTCTCTGGTGCTTCGCACATGTCCCTGATATCCTTCTGGGGATGATCTTACCCCTGTCAGTAATAAATCCCCTAAGCATTTGCATATCTTTATAGTCTATAAGCAAAACCTTTTCTGTACAAAACCTGCATATCTTTCTGCGGTAGAACCCCCTGCCCTCTCTCTCTCCTCTGTCTTCCCTATCTCCTCTTTCTCCCCTCTCTGCTCTTTCTCTTCTTTCAAACATCTCTTTCCTCCCTTATTTTTTTATTGTGTTTCATCTAAAATGGTGTATCATCTTCCATACTCTCTGCGGATCCTGCTGAATTATCTATAGTTACATCTTCTGCTGGTCCCCCAGATACACTACCCTGCCTTTTGGGCATAAATTGTACACTGTTTGCCACTATCTCTACCTTATTCCTTTTCTGTCCGTCCTCTGTCTCCCATCTCCGTTGTTGTAGTCTGCCATCTATTATGACCGCATCCCCCTTGTTTAAATACTGCCCGCAGGAATCGGCCTGCCTGCCAAATACTACTATGTCAAGATAAGAGACCTCATCCTTGACCTCCCCTCCCTGCTTGTATCTGCGATTTACAGCAAGAGAGAAATTTGCAACTGCAGTACCAGCCGGTGTATAGCGGATCTCAGGGTCTTTTGTTAAATTTCCCATCAGAATAACTTTGTTAAACCCGTTCATTACAGTACCCTCCCTTCAATTACAGGATTGCATTACCGTGCAATCCATGTTTATTGAGTATTCTCAGATCCCCCTTCCTTAGGCACTTCACTCTTCGGGGGAAGGATTGGAAGGATTGCAGTCTCCCTTTTCTTCAGGAGTTCTACACCCTTTTTATCAAGCTTTACTGTTAAGAATTTTATTACACTATCATCAAAGCGATAGTTCTTCTCAAGTTCCAGGACAAGTTCCCCCTTACCCAGAAACCTGAGCAATACATAAATCCCCTTTTTCTCTTTCATTACCTCATAGGCAAGTTTCTTTTTTCCCCAGTTTTCTGCGGAAATAAGTTCCCCACTCTGTTTAACAATACCTTCCAGTTTGTTTACAGTCTTCTGGACATCCTCATCACTCAGGGTGGGTTTTAAGATAAAGATTGATTCATAAGTGTTCATCAATTAATCCTCCTTATGGGTTAAATAGCCCTGTAAAATACAGGGCAAGGAGTATGGTATGGGAGTTCGATTAAGCTACCCCTGACATTACCCTCTCCAACTTCTTATCATAACTCTTATGCGATGGCCGCATCTCAATAACCTTTGGCGGGCATTTATCCGCACATATAGTACATCCTATACATTTCACCGGATCTACAATATGCAACTTTTTTGATTCACCTGCTATTGCATCAACCGGACATACCTTCTTGCATATCAGACATCCTATACAATCTTCATGAACATATGCAATATCTCTGACAGGGATCAGGTCAGAGATAATATTCGTTGGACATACCGGGACACACAGACCACAGTTTGTGCATCTATTATAATCTATCCTCGCAAGGAAGCTGTCTATAGTTATAGCATCATATGGACACACCTTCCTGCACTTATCACATGCTATACAACCAACATTACATATCTTCTTTGTATCAGCGCCCTTATCAAGGGAACGGCAAAAGATATGCACATCCTTGTTCTCAGGAATGAGCTCTATAAGGTTTTTAGGACATGGCGGGATACAGAGACCGCACCCTGTACACTTTTCAGCTATTACAACAGGGAGTCCATTCCCGTTCATATACATGGCATCAAACGGGCAAGCCTTAACACAACTCGCAAGACCAAGACATCCATATACACAGCTCTTTGAGCCCCCTGATACTAAAATGGCTGCATTACAATCCTGTACGCCGTGGTATTCACCCTTTTCCAAAGCCTCATTATGTCCGCCAAGGCAATATATCTTCGCAAGCATCCTTTCAGGCATTTCAGGTGCATCAACACCCATTACTGAGGCAATCTTCTTTGCCGTAGAAGCCCCGCCAGGTGAACACCCGCTAACAGCGGCCTTTCCCTCTGCCACGGCCGTGGCAAACCCCATACACCCGGCAAAGCCGCACGCACCGCAGTTGGCATGCGGCAGAAAACTATCAATCTCTGCAACCTTGGGGTCTATCACTACGGCAAACTTTTTTGCTGCAATACCGAGCCCGAAACTCGCCACAATCCCCATTGCACTCATTGTAATGATAGCCGAAAGCATCTATTTCTCTCTTTTTGAATTTATTAATGTAACTTATTATTATAACCTATCTATTTTGATACAGGCAACAATTTATTTTCAATTTATTTTCGATGGAAAACAATCTACTGCCTACTTCACAAGTCCGGCAAAACCTAAAAATGCCAATGACATCAGACCTGCCGTAACCAGCGATATCGGTGTCCCCTGTAAAACCTTTGGTATCCTGGCATAAGCCATCTGCTCCCTGATCCCGGCCATCAGAAGCAGTGCAATAGTAAACCCCACCGGAGCCCCGAATGAAAAAAAGAGCATAGGGAAGAAATCCATCTCTTTCTGCACAACGAGTAAAGCCACAGCTAATACTGCACAATTTGTTGTAATCAACGGGAGGAATATACCAAGTGCATTATAGAGAGCAGGGCTTGTCTTCCTGATTACCATCTCAACAAACTGGACCAGGGTGGCGATGACAAGGATAAAGACAATCGTCCTGAGATAGATTAGATTAAAAGGAATAAGTATAAACTTCTCTATAAGCCATGCACTTACCCCTGCGAGGGTTATAACAAAGATGACGGCCATCCCCATCCCTATACTTGTCTCTATCCTTGCTGAAACGCCAAGAAAAGGACATATGCCAAGAAATCGGGTCAGGACAAAGTTAGTAACAAAGATCGTGCTTACAAGTATAATTAGAATTTCAACCACGTTTTCCATATATCACTTCTTCCCCTTTCTCCTCTCTTCAATCTTATTGGCAAGGGCAACAAGAAGTCCCAGTCCAATAAATGCACCTGGTGGCAGGATCATCACAATCATAGGTTGATATTCATATTCAAAGGCTTCCATTATTCCAGTTAATACTGGCATGTCAAACCATGTACCATTGCCGAGGATCTCCCTTACTGTACCGAGTAAGATCAGGACTATAGTAAATCCTATACCCATACCAAGACCATCTGCCGTTGACCTTATGACATTATTCTTGGACGCAAATGCCTCTGCCCTCGCAAGGACGATACAATTGACTACTATAAGTGGGATGAAAATACCAAGGGAATGGTGCAGCTCAGGAGTAAAGGCCGCCATCATGAGGTCTGTAACAGTCACAAAGGTTGCTATGACAATGATGAAGGCAGGAATCCTTATCATATCCGGTATAATCTTCCGTAATATTGAAATTAAGATATTAGACATGACAAGAACAAAGGTAGTGGCAATCCCCATACCTACTCCGTTTATAGCGGACGTTGTTACAGCGAGAGTCGGACACATCCCGAGGACCAGCCGGAATAGCGGGATCTCCTCCCATAGCCCACGGAGGAAGTCTCCGGCAATCTCTTTAAGATCAAACCCGGGTACAACTGCCAAAGGTTGAACTTCAGTAATTTCCTGGGCCATTTCCCTATCCGCCATTGCCAAACTCCTTGTTATAAATATCAAGTCCTTTTTTTACAGCACCCACAACTGCCCTCGGGGAGATTGTCGCCCCGCTGAACTGGTTTATATCTCCTCCGTCTTTTTTTACGGCAAACCTGGGGCCATCCTCAAGAGACCTTCCTTTAAACTGACCCCTCCACTCCTCTTTCATGATCTTATTTCCGAGTCCCGGAGTCTCTTTATGGCTTATTATCTCTATACCTGATACCTTGCCCTCCGGTGCAACACCCATCAATATATTTATATCTCCGGCATAACCATCAGGGGCAATTACCTGAAATGCAGTCCCGACAATGGCCTCATTCATCTTGCCAGGATAAAATTTGATCTTAATATCCCTCCCCTTCTTATCCTTACCTACAACTAATTCCTGTGCATCCTTATCAATGTCATTATTAAACAATGGTAAAACTGCCTTAAGCGCGGCTACAGTTTTTAAACGTTCCTGCTCTGCAATAGGACCTTTTGTAATATCATAAACCTTGGCCAGGGCAACAGCCGCCACAGAGCAGAAAATCGTCAGGACAATGATTAATCTAAACATCTTTTTTATGCTTCCTTCTTTTTAATGGCCCCGTACCTTACCGGTCTTATATACCTGTCGATCATCGGAGTCACTATATTCATTAATACGATTGCAAAGGATACCCCTTCCGGATATCCGCCCCACATCCTGATTATTATGGTTATCAGACCGCAGCCAAAACCGAATAACAACTGTCCTTTCAAAGTTACAGGACATGTTACCATGTCTGTTGCCATGAAGAAGGCCCCGATTATTAAACCTCCTGTAAGAAGGTGAAACACAGGATTAGCATATTTCGCAGGCTCAATCCACCAGAATATTCCACTGAAGACCATAACAGTACCAATCATGGATACAGGTATATGCCATGTAATATACTGCTTGTATAGGAGATACGCTGCACCTATAAGCAGGGCCAGTGCAGATATCTCACCAATACTTCCACCGATATTCCCTATAAAGGCATCAAACAGATTTAATCTTGCTGCCTCACCAATCCCTTTCCCGGTAAGACGTGCAACCTGCAAATCACCGAGTGGCGTTGCACCTGTCGTTGCATCAATTCCGGTAAAAACAGGATGTGGTACAGGCCATTTTGTCATATGAAGTGGAAACGCTATTAGAAGAAACACCCTTGCCATGAGCGCCGGGTTAAAAGGATTGAATCCAAGTCCACCGTATAACTGTTTACAGATAATAATGGCAAAGAAACCGCCTATGACAGACAGCCACCATGGTGAACCAGTGGGCAGGGTAAGGGCTAACAGGAGACCTGTAACCGCTGCACTCCCATCTCTAATTACAATTTTATGACCACTCATCTTTTGATAGAGTGCTTCTGCAGCAAGGGTGGAAGCAACCGTGATAATTATAACCTGGAATGCATCCCATCCAAAATAATACAGGCCTGCCAGTGTAGCAGGTATAAGAGAGATTACAACAGCCCACATGATCCTCTCTATCGTATCCTCTCCAAGTGCATGAGGAGAGGATGTCAGGATCAACTTCGGTGTGGGCTCTTCTAACCGGCCTTTTTTCCCTTCCTTTTCTTCTGCTATCTGCTCTGCCATAAACTAACTGACTCTAAGGAACAACCCGGTATCATGCAACCTTGTTCTTAGCCTTTCTCATCTCTGCTTTTATATACCTGATCTGCTGGACTATTGGCCTCCTCGACGGGCAAACATAAGTACAACAGCCGCATTCTATGCAATCGAGTATAAAATACTCTTCAGCCTCCTTTGGCTTTCCTGCCTCTGCAAGAATACTATACATATTTGGAAGCAATCTAATTGGACATGCCTGCACGCACCTGCCGCACCTTATGCATGTACGGAAATCCTCAAGTTTAATATCCTCCTTGGTCATAACGAGGATCCCTGAGGTTCCTTTGAGAACCGGTACATGCAGGGAGTACTGGGCTATCCCCATCAATGGGCCGCCAAATATTATCTTGCCTGGTTCACCATTAAATCCTCCACATTCATTTACCACATGTTCAAGGAGCGTACCTATGCGTATCTTGAAATTTCCACTCTT
>MHER01000130.1 GCA_001805205.1 Nitrospirae bacterium RIFCSPLOW2_12_42_9
TCGCTATGCAAAAGACTTAAAAGAGGAAATAGGAAAAAAACTTCTTGAATACAAACAAGACCCGATAGTTTCAGTAATAGTTAAGGAGGTAAATAGTCAGGCTGTTTTCGTAACCGGTGAGGTCATTAGACCAGGGAAATATCCGCTGAGAAGTGAGACATCAATAGTTCAGGCAATAACACTTGCAGGGGGATTTAGTCAATGGGCTGACAAGGATAAGATCGTAGTAATCCGTAAAAGCCCATTGAAGCCGGAAGGGAACAGGATTGTTGTCAGATATTCTGATATTGTCTCCGGTAAAAATATGAAAGCAAATATATTGCTTAAGGCAGGGGATACGATTATTGTACCCTGAGAATGCACAGCGAGCACTAACCCAGCAGCTTGCTGCAGGCAGCTTTAATACTAATAACTGTACTTCGCTCCGTAATAATATCTGGAATAATTCACATCCACATCATTAAGGACTGCGCCAATAACCTTTTCTGAGGGTATACCTGAGAGTGCCTTTTTGATAATACTCCTCGGTGTCTTGCCAGCCCTTATTACAAGCAATATACCATCCACCAGTGCGGAGTATATGTTCATATCTACCATCGGTATGATCGGTGGTGTATCAATAATAATATATTTAAACTGACCCCTTAGGGCATGTAATAACTCCTGCATCTTTGAAGAAGAAAGAAGCCTTGATGGGTTTCCCATAGCCTTTCCTGCAAGGAGTACAGAAAGCCTCCCATCAAACAAATGTATAGAGGCAGTATCAAAATTAATCCGTCCCTCAAGTACATCTGAGAGACCAAATCCAGGTGAACGATTAATATATTCATGAAGGTTAGGATTCTTCAGATCCCCTTCTATAAGAAGGACCTTCTCATCAAAGTCTTTTGCCATGGCAATTGCAAGATTAACAGATGTAAACGATTTTCCTTCTGCCTTTATCGCACTTGATATGGCAAGTGTGTATGAACTCCTGTCCTGGACGAGCTGTAATATACGTGTACATAGAATCCTGTATTGTTCGGCTGAAAGAGAATAAGGCTCTCTTAATGTAACCAGACGAATATCAACAAGATTTTCAATTAATCTGCCTTCCTGTCCAACCTGAAGAGATTGAATACTATCATCAACAGGGACAAGCATGGTATCTTTACCATTACTCCTCTTTCGCTTCAGCCATCCCTTTTGCATGAAATCGAATATCTTCATTGCACTCAATCCTTATCGTCCAATCCTGATTCGGGGTACAGTCGCAAGGACCGGAAGCCCGGTTGTGGCATAAATATCTTCAGGTTTACGGAATGAGCCATCTATATATTCTATCAGGTATGCAAGTCCGCCCCCGGTGCCAAGTCCGATTAATATACCTATAAGGATTATCTTCCTCGGATCAGGTTTGAAGGGCTTAAGAGGCAGATTTGCAGGATCAAGTATCCTGAATTGCTCACCCTTTTGTCTCTTCTCGAGATTCTCTGCCAGTTGTGCATCGAGTTTTTTATTCAAAAGATTCTGATAATTGATCCTTGAATTCTCATAATCCCTCATAATGGACGCCATCTGCTGTTCCCTCTCAGGAATCCGTTCTACACGGCTCTGAAATGCTGCAATATTCTTCATTATCTCCTTCTGCTTCTCTCTCAGGCCTTTTACCTCGGTATTGACTCCAATTTGTTGATTTGACAGGGATATATACAGAGGATTATCACTCATTACCGGTGATCTTACAGCATTGGCAGCATCCTTTCCTGATGATTGTCCTTTCTTTAATTCACTCTCTGTCTCTGCAATCTCATTTTTCAGTCTTATAATATCAGGATATTTTTCAGTATATACGGATTTCATCTGGGATAATTCTGCCTGTAGTGCAATAAGCCTTGTTCTTAAGGGGTCTGCTTGTATAGCAGTACGTGAACCTGTTGCAATAATTACGCTTGAATTTAAATCAGCAAGCTGTTTCTCAAGTATTATCTTTCTCTCTTCTGCTCCCCTCAGGGAATCGTTGGTCGTCTGGAGTTCCAGTTGGAGACGGTCAAGGGTCCTTAGATTTGCCTCGAGCTGAGAAGGCAGCTCACCCATGTATCTCTCTTTGAATGCCTTTATCAGGGTCTCCTGACCCTCTAGCCCCTTTTTCAGATCCTGCAGTTGTGAATCAAGGAACTCTGTAGTACCTATTGCCTGCTGTTCACGGACCTTGAGATTCTCTTCTATAAAAAGGGAGGCAAGCCGGCCGGCTACATGCATTACTATCTCAGGGTTATTACCAATATAAGAAATGGTAAATGAAGATAAATCTTCTCTTTTAGTATCTCCCTTAACCTCCACCTCTACATTCTTTCTCATAATCTCTACGAGCTCATCAGAGGTGAGCCTATTTCTCAGATCATTATAAAGGCCAAACTCATTTATTATGGACTCAAGCCTGGTCCTGCTCATAACCTGTTGTGTTATAGTACTGAGCCGGTCCGCAACATCTGCAGTTATTGTTGGCTTAACATAAGCCTCAGGAACCTTCTGCCGCTCCACCAGGATCAATGTGATTGATTTGTACTGGTATGGGATAAATATAAAGGCCAGAACAATCCCGAGGATTGAAATGACGAATGGGATAATGATAAACCATTTACGCCGGAGGATAATCTCTATATAATCTTCAATCTGTATTTGTTTTTCCACTTTTAGCCAGGCAGGCAGATCTTATTCCCTCCCCCTTCCTTTGCAATATTAAGTGCAACTTCTGCCTTATGTATCAGGGTCTCAAGATCACTCGCATGGGTGGGAAAACAGGCAACCCCTATACTTGTGGTAAACATTACTTCATGGCCATCCACCCTGAAGGCATATTGTTCAATACGTTCCCGCACCCTTTCCCCCACTTTGAATGACGCCTGAAAATCTGCCTGATCGAGTATTATAAAAAATCTGTCATGTCCTATGCGGCCGATTATGTCAGTCCCTCTTATCTCCTCTCTCATCAGAAATGATAATCTCTTCAGAAGTGTATCTTCCTCAGACTGATTCAGGTCTTTAGGAATAGTGTCCCTCTGGAGTATCATCAAAGAAAAAAAGTAAAGATACCTGACAGCCTTCTTTACTTCAAGGTCGAGGAGATACTCAAAAAAATCCCTCTGTAGGGTTTGTGTTACCCTGTCAAACATTAGCCGCCCTTTATAATTTAAAAGGTCATTTAGGTTCTTTGATGTCATATTCAAGATTGCGTTTTCAGTCTTCATTAATGAAAGATGCAATAACAATGCCATGAATGTCATTGGATAATATGTCTTACCAACAATATGGTCCATATTTAAACCGTGACTGAGATACGGTATAGATGTTAATGCTTTGAAGGGAGAGGGGTCAGGTCTTGTATTTTGACAATTGTCAAAATACAAGACCTGACCCCTCTTGACCCCTCTCCCGTTCAGATAACTCTGTGTAGATGGCTTACTAAAGTAGGAAAATATTTTCCATTTTTTATTCTAAGAGGTTATATTGTCTCATCTTATAAAATAGTGTCTTATAACTTATAGAAAGAAACTCTGCTGCCTTCCTCTTATTCCATCTGCATGCTATCAGGGCCTTTCTTATTGCCTCCTCTTCAGCCTTTTGCACAGCCTCCTTTGCAATCTCCCGGAGACTGCACGGTTTGACTGTTGTATCCGCATCTTTATTTTCTGTTTTTTTCTCTATATGAGCAGTATCTGTAATACTTACCTGTGCTGCCTGACCACCTATATCGACCTTCTCACTGCCAAGCACGATTATCCTCTTTACTACATTTTCAAGTTCCCTGACATTTCCTGGCCAATTATGTGCCATAAACTTTTCCATTGTCTCATTTGAAAGTGAAGAATATAGTTTATTGTACAGATTGTAATATTTACGTAAGAATGCCTCTGTAAGTACAGGGATATCCTCCCTCCTGTCCCTGAGAGAGGGCATGGTGATACCAACTACATTCAGCCTGTAGAAAAGATCCTCTCTGAATGTCCCTGATGCAACACCCCGTTCAAGATTCTTGTTTGTAGCTGCAATGACCCTTACATCAACCTTTACCTCCTTACCGCCTATCTTTGAAAACTCCCCGTCCTGTAATACCTGAAGAAGCTTTACCTGAAGAGACTGCGGGACATCACCAATCTCATCAAGAAAAATTATGCCGCCATTTGCAAACTCAAACTTCCCTGGTTTGTTTCTGTGGGCTCCTGTAAAAGCGCCCTTCTCATAACCAAAAAGCTCACTTTCAAGAAGGCCTTCCGGTATTGCTGCACACATGACCTTGACAAATGGTTTGTTTCTTCTTTTCGAACACCGGAAAAGCGCCTGTGCCGCAAGCTCCTTACCTGTGCCACTCTCACCACGCAACAGGACTGTTACCTCTGGTTCAGCAACCCGTTTAATAATGCTCTTTACCTCTGTAATACGTTTGCTCCGGCCCAGGATCAAACCATCTATGTAGTCAGTATCCGGATCATTAATTTCAGCATCTTTTACGCCTCTGACCATTAAATTGTCATTGTCTTTTTTAATATGCCGTGTTATCTTATCTCGTAATTCTACATAGTTTAGCGGTATCCTGATCATGCCGTCTATAACATCAGTAGGGTTATCATCATGCCCTATTAATGAGGTGAGAAGAAGAATAGATATGTCTCTGCTAATATCTTTGATCTTTGATGCAAGCTCACTCCATTTTGTTCCCTGGGGATTTGAATCTATTATTACAAGCTCCGGCGAACAATCACATACAATCTTAAAACCCTCATCATATTTTTGTGCAGATATTACATTAAACCCGAAATTTTCAATAAGGGTCTTTAAATAGTTATTCTGTACAGGATCAGAGATGATAAGGAGGATACTTGATTTATTATTCACTCGAAAATCACCTTTAAAATCCCCCCTTCTCCCCCTTTTCTACGGGGGGGGGAATTATCAACCACATATTGGGAATTCTTTTTCTCAGAGAAAGTTTTTACATATATAATAACTTTGTTTACCATACATATTTTAAATAAATTATTTAACAAGTCAAGTCAATTAAATAACTAACGCAGGAGGCCTGATGAAGACAAAGATATTCCTTATATTTTTCATGGTGATTACACTTATTTCCTGCAGCAGTCCTGAAGAGAAAAAGGTAAAGCATATGCAGCGTGGATTAAAATACTACAATGATAGCAAATACAATGAGGCTATCATAGAATTTAAAATTGCCTTGCAG
>MHER01000131.1:0-4551 GCA_001805205.1 Nitrospirae bacterium RIFCSPLOW2_12_42_9
GTTAAATGTGCTGTTTCAGATTTTCCCCAGAAATATTCACCACTTACTATTATATGGGGTAAATCGTATGTTTCTATATGTTCAGGATAATTAGAAGGGATCTAACTATCCGGTATCATAAAAGTTCTTAAGGAGGCACCGTCAAGCAACTTTTCCACTATTTCATTATTACTCATAGGTTTCACTTCAGTTGTGTTATCCGGTGAAATAACATTCACAGTCGTTTTATTCACCATAAGGCTCCCTATCTCTACTCTTTTCCATCAGGATTTCATCCACAAATACTCCCTTATAAAACCTGCTGTTTTTGTATCTGCCAATTTCCGTGTACCCTGCCTTGATAAAGGCTTTATAGCATCCCTTATTATCAGAATACATGCCTGCCTTAAGGTGATTAAGATTGCCTTCTTCAAAGGAATACTGCGTAGCCAGCTTTACTGCCTCTGTTCCATAACCTTTACCCCACATATTCTTATTCCCTATCAGAAGCCCCACACTCCCGAACCTGTGCATCTGATTTATCTCTCCCACCTTTATATTCCCGATATGTTCATTATTTCCTTTCAGGAATATGCCGAACAAAAAGTCATCTGGACTCTCACCCATCAGACTCACATACCCCCTGATCTCTTCCAGGGTGAATACCTTCCATCTGATCTCAAGAAATTGTGTAATCTCTTCATCTCTAAGCCACTCCACATAGTCTTTGTTCACATCTTCCGGTGTTAATATCCTTAGATAAATCCTTTCACCCGTTATCTTCATATTAATCTTCCTCAGGCATCTCTCACCGGAATTTTTTTTCCTTTGAGATACGATTTAAATTTTACTATGTCATAATCCCTAAGGAATAACATCTTCCCAACTGCACATGCATCACAATTTGTCTCTGTGAAGATTTTAACCAGGTCATCATAACATCCTGCACCGCCGGAGGCTATAATGGGAACCTTTGTGATATCCTCCAGTCTGCGATACAATTCACGATCAAATCCTGACAAAGTCCCCTCCCTGTCTATGGATGTCACGATTATCTCCCCTGCACCTTGCCCTATTGCCATAGATATATGGTCTTTAAGGTCTTGGCCCATCTTCTTTTTTCCTGAGAAGGCATATATATCATAATCACCAGCGCTATTTTTTCTGACATCCACAGACACCACAACAGACTGTGACCCGAATTCATCAGCCATCTCTTTAATTAAGAAGGGATTCAATAACGCAGAGGTATTGACAACTATCTTGTCAGCCCCGGCCTCAAAACATTTCAATGCATCTTTCACGGATTTGATCCCTCCACCGGCGCTTATAGGCAGCCTGCATCTGTTAATCATCTCGTTGATTATGCCAGTATTGATCATCCTTCCTTCTCTTGATGCATCAATATCAACCACAATTATCTCATCCGCACCCTGTGCATCATAGATCATGGCCTGTGAAAGAGGGTCACCCACGTCAACAAGATTTTCAAATTGCGTCCCCTTTACCAGCCTCTTTCCTTTAATCAGGAAAATTGGAATGATTCTTTTATACATTGGATTAAAACTCCAGAAAATTTCTCAACAGCCTGAGTCCATCCCCCTGACTCTTTTCAGGATGAAACTGAACCCCCACTATATTATCTTTTCTTATGGCAGCAACAATTTCCAGGTCGCCATACCTGGTTACAGCCTTTGTAACCCCTTTATCTTCCGGAACAAAGTGGTAGCTATGCATATAATAAAAGGAGTTGTTCTGCATCCCTTTAAAGAGCTTATCATCGAATGGTTTTATTTCATCCCAGCCCATGTGCGGGACCTTTGTCGAATGATCCTCTATCTTTACTACCTTACCACCTATCCAACCGAACCCCTTATTCTCGCCGCCTTCATAACTGATATCTGCAAACAACTGCATCCCAAGACAGATGCCCAGGACAGGTTTCTTCTTTACATTAACCTCATAATTCAACTGCTCCCAGAAATGGAGATGTTTTAACTTTAATACTGCTGTGTTAAAATTCCCCACACCGGCCAGCACTATGACATCATACTTTTCTAATTCCTCAGGACGGTTGACCAGAAACACATCGTATCCATAGAATCCGAAGGCAGAATAGACAGAGCCGACATTTCCAAGGCTATAATTTACTATCCCTATCTTCATGTTTTGTTTTCCATTTCTTGTTTAGTCTCTCTAAACCACAGATTGTGATCCCACAATTCAGGCCCTTCCGGAATTATAACGGGATCAATGGACTTGGCAGGGGGTATAACATGTTTTAATACAATCTCATTGAACTCCTGTTCATTAATGCCTATATATTCCAGAAAGACTCCAAGGCTTTTAGGTTTTCTCTTTTCATATTTTTCTATATATTCCATCGCATCCTCACGGCTCATCCTGCCATGTTTGATATCGAGGGTTGTAAGATGGGTTATACGTGAAAAACCTCTTTTAAGGTACTTTATATAATCCCTCATGCCAGTGAACATACATTCAACCTTTTCATAGGTTGGTCCTGGAAATCCGCTCTCTATCTCATCCTCCTGCCAGTCTAATTCTCTTTTTATTATCTCAACCTGTTTTCTGACGTCCCACGGTATAAACTTTCCAAGGGGAAGGCTTTTGATCCCTGCCTGTTCTAATTCTTTTTTGGAAGGATATATGTATGGTTCGAGGTCTCTCAGCTCCTCGCCTATAAAGCCTGCCATATCCTCTGCACGCATGCCCAGGATTATCCTGCGATTAAATTTCCACTCATCAGTCTCTTCAAGGTCTGCAAATTTAAAATAACCTTCGTATTCACCTCCGCCCTCACCCCAGATAACCAGGGGAATCTGGAATTTGACTGCAATCCTCATCGGGAATGCAAAGACACCTGCGTGGCAATGCCAGCAGAAATCCCCCTTTCTTATAAGGGCCTCAAGCATTAATTTTCTTACAACATGCCAATTCGGGGTAAAGGTTATGACCTCGACACCAAGCCGTCTGAATGTCCTTGTCCTGTTTTCAATAGTACGCGGCCTGTAGAAACCATGATCAAAAGAGACAACGAGGGGCTTGAGGCCATATCTCCTTACAATTGCCCAGAGGGTAAATGTAGAATCCTTGCCTCCGCTGAAAGGGACTATGCAGTCATAAGATGCATTTTCCTTTTTCCTGTCTTCAATTATTTTGAGAAGCTGCTTCTCACGGTCATCCCAGTTTACCGTCTTTTGCTTTGCATCCCAGTTCCTGCATATATTACAGACACCTTCATCATCAAAATAAAGGGTCTCCCATGTAATGGGCAATGTACACCGCACACATCTCTCCATCCCACTCTCTGCTTTGTCCGTTATTTTCATCTGAAAATCCCCCCCGAACACCACGCTGTAGGGACAAACCTTTAGGTTTGTCCCTTTCCTGTTGGACAGACCTAAAGGTCTGTCCCTACGTCTACGGCTTACCCCCCTTTTCTAAAGGGGGGATGGGGGGATTATTTTCATGTTCCTTTGTCATGTAAAAATGTTCTCCTCTTTATACCCTTCTAAATACCGGTTCTAAAATCCTGCCCTCTATCATCTCATCAAGCATGCAGTAATCAATGGTATATCTAAGTATCTCCATTACTTCACTGTACACTGATATGGTCTTATCAAGAACCATGTCATCATGAGGCAGAGATATATTATGCGCCCCTGTGAACAATATGCCCCTTTTTGCACACTCCTGCTGGAAAAGGGTCTTCATCTTTAGTGACTCCTTCTCCTCCCCTTTAAAGTTCAGAACCGTTCTTACTGGATAACCATCAATTGAGAGGCGGTCTTCAAGCATGTTATACTTTATGAGCCTTTCTATCTCCCCTTTAAGTCTTTTACCTTGCTTCCAGATATATTCCGTCACCTTATATCCGGCCATATAATTAATAGTGGCAATGGCTGAGGCTATCGAGAGTGTCTCGCCGCCAAAGGTAGTTGAAAAAAAGACCTGATCAAATTGTCTCATTAAATCCCGCCTGCCGGCTATGGCTGATACAGGCATACCGTTTGCCATTGCCTTTCCAAAACATGCAATATCAGGTGTAACTCCAAATAATTCCTGTGCCCCTCCGGTAGAAAATCTGAAACCGGTCACAACTTCATCGAAAATGAGTAAGGCGCCATTTCTGTGAGCAATATCTCTTACCTCATGAAGGAAATTATCCCCTGGCGGCTCGAGGCTTACAGGCTCCATTATCACGCAGGAAATCTCTCCTTTATATTCATCAAATAATCTCTCCAGAGATTTCGTGTCATTATATTGAAACGAGAGGGTAAACTTCTTTACATCCCCGGGTATACCTTTATCCCTTGTGGTTGTGGCAATATACCAGTCCTGCCATCCGTGATAGCCGCAGCAGGCTATATAATCCCTGCCTGTATGTGCCCTTGCCAGTCTAACTGCTGCAGATGTCACATCAGAGCCATTCTTTCCAAACCTTACCATCTCTGCACACGGTATCCTCTGTGTAAGCAGTTCAGCAAGCTCATATTCAATATAATGCGGGAGTGTATATACAGTACCTTTTTTAAGATGTCTCTCAATATC
>MHER01000131.1:4614-6483 GCA_001805205.1 Nitrospirae bacterium RIFCSPLOW2_12_42_9
GGCACCCAGACCCATGGTGTAATCAATAAACACATTATTATCAACATCTGTAATGTGACATCCTTTTCCCTCTTTAACAAAGAGTGGAGAGGCGCCAATGCTGAATTGGAGATAGGACTTGCTGAATGTCTGCGAGCAATTAGGGATGATCTCCGATACTTTCTTAAAATGTTTTTCGTTATTAGTAAGTTTTAATTGAACTCCTTTAAGTCTCCTTATATATTCTTTATCTTCATCTTCGGATTTTTTAAAACCCTCATTTGGTACTATATGTTTTGTTTTCTCAATAATTTTATTGTCCTTTTGTAACAGTCTGACAACATCCTCATATGCAAAATCCTCTTTATCAAAATATGTCAATATCTGTTCAATAACCTCTGCATCCTCTTTATAATCAAGGCTGAGATGTATATGGGACATATCTTCATTACTGTAAGGGAGAAAGACATTCTTGAAGTGTTTAGACTTTCTAATAAGTGGAGTTACATGCTCTCTTTCCGACGGCAGTTTTGCCCTCCTATCTGCCTCAAGTATGGCATCCGCACTTATAACCTCAACATCAAATCCATCAATTATCTTTGTGAGGGCCAGATAATCTGCCTGAAGCTCATTGAATTTTAAAAGGGCATGATTTACAAGTCTGTAATCAGTTAATATGCAATCACCTGTGATCCTTACCACCACATCAAGTTTATGTTCTATTACAGCCTTTGCAAATCTGCTGAGGACATCATCAACACTTCCCCTTACAACATTCCATCCTTTTTTATGAACAATCTCTGCAAGGATATCATCATCCCTGTCTTCTGAAGTTGCAAAAACTTTATAATCCGTATTTATCTTCTGGCATCTGTCAATAACCCATTCAATTGCATGCCTTCCCATAAAACCATGAAGCATCTTTTTCTGGTATCTTGTTGAGCTATTTCGTGCCTGAACAATAACCCCGCTGCTCATTGATCCTCCATGGAATAGAGTTATGCATCATTAAACAGTATTTTATTACTGCCACCTGTACGGCAAAATAATCTCTTCATCATAGACTGCAAGGTCTTTGATAAGCGGCTCGATAAGTTTATATGTGTCAAGATTTTCGTTTGAACATATCCTGATATTGCTCATAAGATGATCACAACTGTCAACACCCACAATTACGCCGTCCAGCCATGATTTTCCAATGACAAACAAGAGCGCTATATTTTCAGGTTTAATATTATATTCTTCTGAGATTGTTCTTATTTTTTTGATTCTATCTTTAACCCTGACAAGACTGCCTGTAAGTTTTCCCTCATCGAGAAAAAACAACCCCTGCAGGAATACTGACCTCGCAAAAAGAAAGTCCCCTCTCGATTTAAGTCTCTGGATGAGTCCATTATTTAAAAATCTCCGGTCAAAAAGATTCAATGGGAATTCTATTGCCAGATTATCTTTGATATCTCCTGAAATCTCTTCAGCCTCTTCAGGATGATAGACAGAAACACCATAACAACCTATAACCTTATCCCTTGAAAAGGATTGAAGCACAGGTATAATCTTCTTCCCATATAGTTTATATGTCTCATAAGAGTGCAGAAGGACAAAATCGATATGTTCAATATTCATATTTTTTAGCGATTCAAAGATATCATCTTCTATTTCCCTGGTGGTTTCATACTCTTTTTGGGGAAGTTTTGTTATAACACCAAACGTCTTCCCATATTGTGTGAAATATTCACCCATTATATTTTCTGCATCCCCGTACGCCTTCGCTGTATCTATCCCCCATACGCCATGAGACCTGGCATATTCAAGGATATTATGTATCTCTTCTCTGCTCAGCCTGCTCCTGTTTGCTATTCCATAATCCAATCCGAAATTGGCAGTCCCAAG
>MHER01000132.1 GCA_001805205.1 Nitrospirae bacterium RIFCSPLOW2_12_42_9
AGATTAACTGACATTATAATTTTTTTTGTTGACAAAGCCTAAATAATATGATAACTACCTTCCTACATCTTTTCTGAAAACTTAACTTTTTGTGGGGTGGAACAAATGAAAAAATTTATTCTAATCGCTTCTTTTGCTGTTATCCTGATTTCTCTCCTGAGTTTTATTGAGATTACACCTACATCTGCAGAATATGCTGACCTTACATTAAATCGATATGCTGAACAGGCTGGAATGCCTCCCGTGGTATTCCCACACTGGTTCCACAGGATAAGATTTAAATGCAAGGTCTGTCATGAGGATATATTCTTAATGAGACAGGGTTCAAATGATGTCAATATGCAAAAGATAATCCAGGGAGAATATTGTGGAAAGTGCCATAATGGGAAAATTGCATGGGCACCTATATATTGTGACAGATGTCATTCCGGACCAAGTTCAATTGTTATACCGGAGGCAAGAGGCTTTGTCAAATAGTGAAACAAGTTGAAAGAATATAATGAGGAATTAAAAGAGGGGGGGTTTCTAATGAGCCGCAAGTTAACTTTTGGATTAATACTGTCTACCATATTTATGGTAATCATTGTTTTAACATTGAATGCATGCGCACAACGGGAGGTAAAACAAGAAGGTGCTGCAGTAGAGACTCCCGTTCCCAAAGCTGAGGAGGCCCCGGCTCCAGGGATGATTAAACCAACTGCTGAAACTGCTGCAAAAGAGACCCCTGCAGCCCCGGAACCGGCACCTACACCTGCGGTTACCGCTCCTTCCCCGGGTCCAGCTCCTGCTGCAGCAGGGGTATCAGGTGATCAAATCAAAAATATAGACCCTTCTTTACTTATCTATTTAAGTTCGAGGGGGGTTCTTGCAGGCACAGGAGACCCGTCAGGATTAGCCGGTGAAGCAGAAAAAATGGGTTTGGCCGAACATCCGGCGGCTATGGAACTTGCTAAATTACCTAAAGATAAGTATGGCCTGGTTGACTGGGCTGCTTCTATAAAGACCGGCAGGGTTAAACCTCTCGAATCACTCGAACCAGGGGCTGCTGCTGCTCCTCCATTTAACCTTGATATAGTCATCCATACAAAAAGTAATTTTATGAATGATGTGGTCTTCCCCCATTATGTACATACATTATGGTTGACATGCACAAATTGCCATACCAAGATATTTCAGATGAAGGCTGGTGGTAATCCCGAGATGACAATGCCGAAAATAGCCTCAGGAGAATATTGCGGCAGGTGTCATAACAGGGTTGCATTTCCGCTTACTGACTGTTCAAGATGTCATGTAAAACCAAAGGAAACTGCATCACCAGCGCGTCAAAAATAGAGTTTTTGGAGTAATACTTACTATTGAGAAGAACCTCTTTGAAAGTGGTGCTAATGCTCAGCATTATGTGGATTCTCACTACACCACTATTAATGGCCCAGGAAATAACCCAACCTGCAACACCCGAACCTGTCACAAAAGTACACGAAGTTCATATCCCAAAAGGGGCTGATAAATTTGAACCCCCTGTTTTAAAAATAAAAACAGGGGAAACAGTAACATGGATAAATGAGGATGACAGGGGGCATCCTATTGCCAGCATACCAGGACAGGGGACTAATGATAAAGAGCTCTTTTCAGCTCCAATAGCCCCTGGTAAATCATGGAGCCATACCTTTAAAAAGGCAGGTGAATATCCCTATTTCTGTTACATACATTATGTAATGATGGGGGTAGTGTTTGTTGAAGATGCCCAGGGACAGGCACAATAGTTAATGCTGAAAATGGCGAAATGGATCTACCGGATATCCTTATTTATAACATTCCTTTTCATTTGTATCTTTGGATTTTACGTATCAATTGGAAACTCACAGCAAGAACAGGCTATTCCGCTTCAAATATTACCAAAAGACAATGCAGGAAATGTGGACTGGGTTAAGGCATTAAGGCAGGGGGTTATTAAACCCCTGGATGCCCTGGACCCTAAAAAACCACCTACCCCTGTAATTGACCTGGATATAGTATTTAAGGTCAAAGGTGATCTTCCTGATGTGGTATATCCACACTACCCTCACACCCAATGGCTCGCATGCAATAATTGCCATCCCAAGATATTTATAATGCAGGCAGGGGCAAATAAGATATCAATGAAAAAGATAGAGGAGGGGCAGTTCTGTGGAAGATGTCACGGAGTTGTAGCCTTTCCATTATCCAACTGTACGCGTTGTCATTCCAAACCAAAGCGATAACATTATCTTATCTCCACCGGGAGTCGTATCAGGAATGTGACTCCGCTGTCGGGCCGATTCTCTACGCTGATACTTCCATTATGGCTGTTTATTATACGATGCACTATTGCAAGCCCTAAGCCGGTCCCGGATGATTTCGTTGTAAAGAATGGATTAAAAATGTTTGCCATAATATCATGCGGTATA
Source organism: Nitrospirae bacterium RIFCSPLOW2_12_42_9 (assembly GCA_001805205.1). Lineage (GTDB taxonomy): Bacteria > Nitrospirota > 9FT-COMBO-42-15 > HDB-SIOI813 > HDB-SIOI813 > HDB-SIOI813. Next base: position 2,427 of record MHER01000132.1, read on the forward strand.
CCCGGCCCGGTATTACTGATCTCTATATGAATTTCCGGTGGCAGCTCATCAGAGATCCGGGTAGTAATACTAAGGATTCCCCCGTTTTCCTCCATTGCCTGTTCAGCATTGGCAATAAGGTTTATAAAGACCTGTTTCAACTGCTGGGAATCAGTTGATATCAGGGGCATCTCTTTTGAAAATTCTGTTATAACCTTGATATTTTTTGCTGTCAAACCATCTCTGAAAAGGACCAGGACATCCTCAATGATCTTATTTATATCGGTCGTCACAAAACGAGGTGTGCCCTCCTTAGCAAAGGCTAATATCTCCTGTAAGATCCTCTCGAGCCGATTGACCTCCTGATAAATAATCTCCGAGTATCTTTTTGATTGTTCATCACTGGCGAGTTTATCTTTGAGGCGCCTGGCAAAGCCACCTATTGAGACAAGGGGATTTCTTATCTCATGGGCTATGCTCGTTGCCATTTCACCAAGGGCTGCCATCCTTTCCTGTTGAATAAGCCTCTCCTGTGCCTCCCTCAAGCTCTTGTTTGTAACCTCTAAGTTTGAGTATATCATTGCATTCTCAATAGCCAAACCAACCTGATTTGCAAACATCATTAAAAACCTCATATCATCTTCTGTTATCGGTTTTCTCGTAAAGTGATTATCAACAAAGATAACCCCTATTACCTTTCCCTTGGCTATTAACGGAGCTGTGGCAAAACTCTCAGTTTTTATAGTATCCCGAAGGGATGGGAGGGTTCTTGGATCATTCAAGGCATCACTAATTATATATCCCTGTTTATCAAGGACTGTCCTCGCGAGCACACTGGTTCCACCATTAATCGGGACTCTCAGGCTTGTGGCCAATTTATTTATCTTTGAATGTTTATGTATACTCATATCATCATCACTCAAAATCCTCTCCCTGAGACTGCCTGAAGAAGGTTGTTTGCTCCACATACGCTGCGCCTCTTCTCCACTATCAGGACCCACACCCAGGACACCCTTTAAAAAATCCTCTTTTTCATCCAAAAGGAACAGGATAGCCCTGTTGAATCCCAATCCTCCACCTATGGTTACACCGGTAAGTATAATATGGAGCAGCCTGTCCAGATCCAATGTCGTGGCCAATGTGCTGCTTATCTCGTGCAGAATAGACAGCTCAGTAGCCTTCTTAAGGTTTTCCTCTGCAAGCTGTTTAGCCTTTTCATACAGATTTGCATTCTCTATTGCAATTGCAGCCTGACCTGCAAAAGTAGAAAGGAACATCAGATCAGAGGAGGAAAACTTTGGCGCAGAGACCTTATTTGCTATCTCTATTGTACCTATAAGACGATCTTTAACCATTAATGGAACGCCTATAAGGTTTTTTATCTCTACAAATTCCCTCTTTTTATCCCCTTCAACAACAGGGCCGATCATTATGCTCTCTTTGTGTTCTCCTATCCATCCTGTTATGCCTTCCCCTAATTTAAACTTGAGTTGAGGAATTATAGTGGAACTCACCCCATATACAGATTTTGTAATCAGTTCCCGGGAATGTTCATCATATAATGTCAGGATACCGAAACCCCCGTCCAGAAGCTCACAGGTCATACGGAGGATGGAATCAAGTACAAAGTGCAGGTCCAGTACAGAGGTTAGCCCCTTTGAGAGGGAAAACAAGGTCTCCATCTCCCTTGCATTTTTTAAGGTCTGTTGATAAAGTTTTGCATTCTCTATCGCAATAGAGGCCTGGCTCGCTAAAGTTAATAATAATTGCAGATCTTCATTTGTAAAGGTATCAAACTCTTCTTCTGCTTCCGGAACTTTATCATACAGAGTGATTGTCCCAATAATATTATCTTTTGCTTTTAGCGGAACGCCCATTACACAACTGGTAGCTATTTTGCTCACACCCCTGAATTCAGGTGCAGCGTTTATGTCAGGAATCAATATCGGATTCCCTGTCTCTACTATTTTACCGGCAATCCCCTCCCCAATATCCAGGTCTACAAGTTTTCTAATATCCTCTTCAGGCATACTATATGCCTTTACTACAAGCTTATTTAATTCTAAATCAAGCAGCCTTAATACCCCGCCCCTCGACTTTGTTACCCATACAGTATTTTTTATAATTAATCTTAATAATGTTTCAAGGTCCAGTGTGGATGTCAGGGCCTGTCCAACTTCGTGTATAGTAGTAAGCTCAAGCAACCGGTGATTAATACTCTCATAAAGCTGGGCATTCCTAATAATACCTCCGACTTCGCGAGCTATTGTCGCAAGAAGTGTTATCTCATTTTCGCTGAAATCCTTGGGTTCAATTGTCTGGACAGTGAGTACACCAATACATCTTTCATTGAAAGTTACAGGAACAGCAAGTAATGACCTGAACTTTTCTTCCCCGGTTGCAGATACATTTTTATATCGCGGGTCGAGATGTGCATCTCTTAGAGCAACTGCCTTCTTTTCAAGAGCAACCCATCCGTTTATCCCTTCACCAATATTAAGCATAACTTTATTTACAGCCCTAAGATTTAGCCCCTTTGTAGCCTTCAATATTAAATGCTTATCATCTTTATCAAGGAGGCTTATATAACAACAATCAGCCCCCAGCCTCTCTGCAGTCCTGTTAACAATAGTATTCAGTCTCTCTTTAAGATTAAGTGGAGACTGTGCAATCCGGCTGATCTCACTTAATATCTCTAAATTAAATATATTTGTACCGGCCTTCTCCATTGATTCATTTATTGGATGATTCATAATCTTTGGATCCCTCAATTTGATATATAGTAACAAAATTTGACATGATAGGCAATGAGGCTATAAAATTAATCACCCTCATTGACTTTGTTTATCTGTCAATGTAAACTATTTAACATGCTATTAAAGAAACACAGTTTTATAGCTATTGGCCTTCCTTTAATAGCTATTATATCCGGCCTGATCTTTGGGCTTCCACGATTTGCAGAAAGTGTAACTCCTGCAGATATTTGCGATAAACATAATGTCTCATCTGGCGAATTTACCCCATGTTTTTATTGTCATAATGCAGAAGCAGAGGGAGAGATTGGTTTTACCATAAATAGTGATAGCAGATTCTGTCTTAGTTGTCATGATGGCTCAACTAAGGAGATGTCTCAATATTCTTCTTTAGGAAGTGTTGCAGAAAGGATATCCAGACCGTCTCCAATAGGTCATGTAACAGGGATAGATCACCCGTTTGCAGTAAGTTACATAGAAGCAAAGAATATAAGCGCGACCCTTAAACTGAAGGACCTGCCCGATAAACCAGTTAAAGTTTTCAATGGCAAAATAGAGTGTGCGAGCTGCCATGACCCGCATAGCTGTGCAAATCCCCTATTCCTTCGTATAACAAATGATCGCAGCAAACTCTGCTTAGCCTGCCACGAGATGTAATAAGTTATTGTTGATTGGGCGGACTGAACTATCGAAAATATATCTGTGCATGATACAGGAACTCTGCAGCGGCTTTTAACATCATCCGCTGGAGTTGATTTCTATACGGTTTTTTTAAATTCAAGTATTTTAGCCTGAGATGACTCTAATATAGAATCGCGAATAAAAGCACTTGCATCTAATATCTCTATGCCTATTAATTCGCCTATTTCATTCATCTCAGCCGTTATATTTGGGCTTAACTCAATACTGTTGGCTTCTTTTTCATCAGAAATAACAATATGCAGGATGTCTTCATCTTTAAAATATGTCATTTTTGCTTTATTCATATATAAACCTCCCAGTTTTAAGTCGAAAATTAATTTGCTGACGTGTGGTTGCATGAATTGTGACCGGTGTTATTTCATTCCCTCGTTTCTCATACGGAATTATTACCAGTCTATCGTCATGCTTGCCCACTACAGTTAAACGTCGAGTTGCAGTATCAAAGTACCTTTCTACTGAATGCCGTAATATATTTTCAATTTTTAAAGGTTCAAATCTCCTCAATCCAGCTCTATATTTTAGATAATCTGTCCATACAATTACAGATTTTTCAGGGTCTCCCACATCCCCTCCAATCTTCCATTCTTATTATAGCAGTATAACGCTTGAACTGTGCAATAAGCATCATACAAGTCCGCACAAGTGATTTGTTATGCTCGTTTTCACATAAGAGCTTTTATATGGGGTCGTAATGCCTTTTCAAACTTTATCAATCTTTCAACCATGTCATTCTGTACTGCAGGCCATTTCTCTTCGTCTTCAACTCCCCCGAATGGGCACAGGGATTTTATGTATTGTTGCTTTCTACTATCTTTGAAATCCCAAATTAATGCCTCACCAAAGCTATCTTCGATTTCTTTTTTCTTGGATGCAAGAGTATCAAAACGGCTCTTGTTAATTTCCGCTGATGATGAACACAAGAACAAATGAA
>MHER01000133.1 GCA_001805205.1 Nitrospirae bacterium RIFCSPLOW2_12_42_9
TGATTGAGTTTACGGATCTCACCGGAGAAGGGAAGAAAAAGGAGAGAGAGAGATTTTTAAAAGGGTTTGAAGGGCTTCCTGTAGATAAATTTTCTATGATTCCTCCCCATACCTTTGGTGGAAAGGTCGAGCGTGAAGAGGGGAAGGGTTTCAGGAGGCTCGGTTCTAAGTATGTTCCCTGTACCTTTCTATGGTACTCGATGTCGGTCAGGTGGGATGGGATGGTTGTCCCATGTTGTGTGGATTTAGCCGGTGATATGCCGGTTGGAGATGTGAATAAGGAATCTTTATTAGATATATGGAATGGGGAAAGGTTAATGGATATACGTGAGAAAATCGTCTCTAAGCGGTATAAAGAGATTTTGCTGTGCAGCGGCTGCGATATCCTATGGAAGGAGCAGGTGCTGGGGATTCCTGTGAAAAGCATCAAGGAGCTGAAGTATTTTCTGACAGGGGCGAGGTAGACACCGGGTGCCAGGCGTAGTAGGGACAGACCTTAAGGTCTGTCCCTACCGGGGACTTAGGCTAAAGCCTAACACCCCTAACACCCAGATGCAACACCATGGATGATAAATCATTAAAGACCCTTGAGATCTTAGAAGAGCTTTCCAGTAACGGTCATGTGACCCAGCGGGAGCTTTCCCGCAAGGTGGGGATTGCCCTGGGGCTTGCTAATTTTTACATTAAACGGCTGGTTCAGAAGGGGTATGTGGAGGTGATATACCTTGAGAAGAACCGTCTCGATTACCTTATAACGCCAAAAGGTATAGCAGAGAAGTCGCGATTAACCTATAATTATATTCAACGGTCATACCGGTATGTACGCAAGGTTAGAATACGGATGCGCGAACATCTGAAAGAACTGGCCCGTGATGGTGTGGGGACTGTGGTGATATACGGCGGGGGAGATATGGCCGAGGTGGCCTATCTGGCCCTTCAGGAGGTTGGGATTAAGTTGACGGCAGTGGTAGATGATGACCGCAAGGGTAGACCCTTTTTAGGTTATACCATACTGCCGGTGAGTTCCATTCCACAATTGTCTTATGACAGGATTATTGTGACAGAGGCGATCGCAGTCCAGGATGTTGGAAATCTCTTTCAGGAGTACGGGATTGGGGAGGACAGGCTTATACACATGGAATAGAGAAAGCTATTTTTTATGCTGCTTACTCTTTCGTTCAGAGATGAGAATCAGAATGAGTCCAACGATACCTGCAAAAAGTATCACTGAAAAAGCCACTTCAGTGTGTGTCACCTTTATTTGCCTCCTTTTTATCAAGAAAATATCCCATCAGAATAAATATAATTGTAGATACAAATCCTATACTCAATACCCTCCATGAGGGGGTATCAGCCAGAAGATTTTCTACAACTGCAAGCCCCAATAGGATCTTGCTTATATCATAACAATACTTCGAAAGGTTGTCTATTTGTTTCTTATTCACAAGTTTTCTTCTTTACTACTTTTCTCATATAAATGTAAATGCAATGTCGATGCCATGAATGGTTGAGTCATAACCAATTGATAAATTGTAAATACTTTGATATGCTGGAACCTGCAATTATCAAGAAAGCACATAGGTTTGTGCAGAAAGGTACATAGATGAAGGCTCTTATTACAAGCGGAGGTAAGGGGACGAGGTTAAGACCAATCACCCATACGAGCAACAAACATTTGATACCTATTGCAAATAAACCAATGATCCATTTTGCGATTGAGGCAGTTGCAGAGGCAGGTATTAAGGATGTGGGTATTGTCTATAATCCTGATACAGGAGATGAAATAAAGAAGGCACTTGGGAATGGGGGGCAGTGGGGCATTAATATCACATATATTTTACAGGAAGCGCCATTGGGGCTTGCCCATGTTGTGAAGGTGGCACAGGACTTCATAGGTAATGATTCCTTTGTATTCTATCTCGGTGATAATGTTGTTGTTGGAGGGATAAGGCGGTTTATAGAAGACTTTTCAAAGCAGAAGTCCAACTGTCACCTGGTTTTATCTAAGGTAAAAGACCCTGAGCGGTTTGGTGTCCCCGAGATTAAGGGCAAGAAGATTGTTGGTGTTGAGGAGAAGCCTAAAAAACCAAAGAGCCAGTATGCGGTTACAGGGATATATCTTTATGACCCATCCATATTTGAAGCTGTGAATAGCATTAAACCAAGTCAGAGGGGAGAGCTTGAGATTTCAGATGCGCATCACTATTTAATCAAGAAAGGATACAAACTCGGTTATTCTGAGATTACCGGATGGTGGAAAGATACCGGTAAACCTGAAGACCTGCTTGAGGCAAATAGGCTGACGCTGGATAGGGTAATTGGTGATGATGAGCCGGTGTTGCGTGGCAAGGTCGATGCAGACTCGGATATTGCAGGAAAGGTTATTATAGAAAAAGGGGCACAGATAATAAAGAGTAATATCAGGGGGCCGGTAATTATTGGCGAGAATACAATTATTGAGAATAGTTATATTGGGCCTTTTACATCTATATATTATGATTGCTATATAAAGAACAGTGAGGTTGAGTACAGTATTATATTAGAAAAGTGCAAGATCGTTGATGTGGATGTACGGATTGAGAGGAGCCTTCTCGGTAGAGAGGCAGAGATTGTGAAGTGTAACTCAAAGCCCCGTACACAGAAGTTTATTATTGGGGATCAGAGTATTGTGGAACTCGTATGAAAATGCATAGCGAGCGCAATCCCTGCAGCTTGCTGCAGGGAGCTTCAATATAGTATTATGACCTCATAAAGGAGACTGAGGAATATGTCGATGTTCGGTAAATTATTCAGTGGTGGCAAAGAGCGAAAGAGGGCCCTTATAATCGGTCTCGATGGTGTCCCATATACATTGATGAAGAAATTTGCAGAGGATGGGATTATGGCCAATACAGCAGCCCTTATAAAAAATGGAACCCTGAGACGTATGACAACATCTCTGCCTGAGGTGTCATCTGTTGCATGGACTACATTTATGACTGGCGTAAATCCAGGTAAGCACGGGATATACGGGTTTATGGATTTGAGGCCGGGGACATATGATATGTTTTTTCCTGACTTCAAGTTTGTAAAGGGAGAGACTATGTGGGAGTTCCTGGGAAAGAACAGCAAACGATCAATCGTAATAAATGTCCCGTCAACATATCCTGCGAGGGAGCTAAATGGTCTTCTTATATCCGGATTTGTGGCTATAGACTTAAGGAAGGCAACATATCCACAGTCTTATGTGCCCCAGTTGGAGAATATGGGGTACCGCCTCGATGTGGATGCCACAAAGGCAAGGGAGTCTATGGACCTCTTTGCAAATGATCTAAGAGAGACATTGAAAAAGAGGGAAGAGGCGCTTTTGTATTTTATAGAAAAAGAAGATTGGGACCTTTTCATTGCTACTATCTCTGAGACTGACAGGCTCCATCATTTCTTATGGGCTGCATCTGACAATCCGTCTCATAAATACCATGATTTCTTCATAGAGATATATAAATGGATAGACAGGATCATAGGGAAGTTATACGAGAAGGTGGACAACAATACTGCTGTATTTATGGTTTCAGACCACGGATTTACTCATATTAAAAAAGAGGTATACATTAATAAATGGCTTGAGCAGGAGGGTTATCTCAGGTGGGACAAAAATCCTCCGGAATCACATAAAGATATTGCTGAGGGTACGAAAGCCATTAATATGGACCCTGCAAGGATTTATATTCATCTTAGAGGGAAATATCCAAAGGGGTGCGTTAACACCGGCAGTGAGTATAATTCCCTGAGAGATGAGATAAAGGGAAAGTTATATAAGCTTAAGGTTGATGGAGATAGTGTTGTTAAAAAGGTCTATTTCAGGGAGGAGTTGTTTAACGGCCCTGAGTTTGAACTTGCCCCTGATATAGTTGTCCTCCCGAATTATGGTTTTGATCTAAAGGGCGCAATTAACAAGACTGAGATAGCAGGGAAAGGGATATTTACAGGCATGCACACCCAGGATGATGCACTCTTCTATACAAACAGGGAGAGTGTAGAAGTGGATGTGAATATAATTGATGTGATGCCCACTGTACTGGCTGCAATGGGAATTGATCCTCCAACAGAACTTGACGGCAGGGCAGTGTAATAATGATGCATGATGTAAAGATAAAGAAACTTAAGTTACTCCCTGATGAGAGGGGTTTTCTCATGGAGATGCTCAGGTGTGATGATGAGGTATTCAAGGATTTCGGCCAGGTCTATATAACAGGTTGTGCGAGGGGTATTGCAAAGGCATGGCATTATCATAAGGAGCAGACAGATAACTTTGTCTGTGTTTATGGCAGGGCGCTGGTGGTATTGTGTGATTTAAGGGACGGTTCGCCGACCTACGGTGTCAGTGAGGAATACCTAATAGAGGGTCCACCCCCCACCCTAACCCTCCCCCTTAAGGGGGAGGGGAGGGTGGGGGGTGAGGGGAATATCCTTCTCCAGATACCGCCGTTTGTTGTACACGGTTTTACTGCCTATGAGTGTGATGATGCCCGTATAATAAATATTCCGACACTCCCATACAAATACGAAAAACCGGATGAGTACAGATATCCATGGAACAGTGAGGAGATACCATACAAATGGCCACCATACGTAACGAGGGGAGGATAGCCGGGGTGCCATGCGTAGCGTAGGGACAGACCTTAAGGTCTGTCCCTACCGGGGGCTTAGCCTAAAGCTCGGTCAGTAGAAGAAAGGGAGATTCAATGAAATTACTCATAACTGGAGGTGCAGGTTTTATCGGCAGCAATTTTATCAGATACATGATAAAAAAGTATCCGGACTATAAGATTATCAATCTGGATAAACTAACCTATGCCGGAAACCTGGACAATCTTAAGGATATTGAGGATCACCCAAATTATACATTTGTGAGAGGTGATATTTGTGATGTGAAGAGTGTGGCCGAGGCTGCTGCGGGGGTGGATGCAATATTGAATTTTGCTGCTGAGACACATGTTGACCGCTCAATATTAGAGCCCGGGAGTTTTATCCAGACCGACATATATGGTACATATG
>MHER01000134.1:0-4564 GCA_001805205.1 Nitrospirae bacterium RIFCSPLOW2_12_42_9
AAACCGGCAGTGTTTTAGAGAGGACATACAGGGTAAACGAGAAGCTTGATGTGCCAAATTTAGAGGAAAAAGAGGTACAGTATCTTTACTGTGCTGACGATCAATACAATTTCATGGATGTAAATACATTTGAACAACTGTTCCTTCGGGAAGATCAGCTTGGGGAGAGTAAGAATTATATCAAAGAAAACATGGTCTTAAATATCCTTTATCATAATGAGAAGCCGATAGGAATAGATTTGCCAATTACTGTAGAACTTAAGATTGTTAAAACAGATCCTGGTATCCGGGGGGACACTGCTACCGGAGGTTCAAAACCAGCAGTACTTGAGACCGGTGCAGTAGTTAAGGTCCCCCTTTATCTTAATGAGGGAGAAATAATTAAGGTTGATACCCGTACCGGTGAATTTATAGAAAGGGTAAGATGAAAGAAGCAAATGATCCCAAACCAGTAAAGTCCGGTAAAAAGCCATGGGTTGACATCACTGACATCAAGACCCTCATAGAGCTTATAAAGAATACAGAGGTATCTGAGCTCGAGGTTGAGAAGGATGGTGTCCGTGTCAAGTTAAAGAAGTCCCAGGGATCAACATCTTCAGGAATAAGAAGGATACAGGAAACTGTATCTGTAACTCATCAACCAGCTCAAACAACTGCATCAAACACGGCTGCATCAGTTCCTGAGGCGGCAGAGGACAAATACCATTTAGTCTGCTCTCCTATAGTCGGGACATTTTACAGATCACCATCGCCTGATGCAGAATCTTATGTGAATGTTGGGGATATTGTTAAAAAAGGGCAGATACTATGTATCATAGAGGCCATGAAACTTATGAATGAGATAGAGTCAGAGGCAGATGGAAAGATTGTAGAGATATTAGCTGAAGACTCCCATCCGGTTGAGTATGGGGCAGTCTTGTTTAAGATAGAACCTATTTCATAAATATAGCTCCTTTTATTATGTTTCATAAAATTCTCATAGCCAACCGTGGAGAAATAGCCCTTCGTATTATAAGGGCATGCAAAGAACTTGGTATAAAGACAGTCGCCATATATTCCAAGGCAGATGAGTCTTCACTTCATGTCAGATTTGCAGATGAGAGGATATGTGTTGGCCCTGCCGATAGTGCTCATAGTTACAGGAATATTCCTAACATACTGAGTGCCGCTGAAATAATGGACGCAGAGGCTATACACCCGGGTTATGGTTTTCTTGCTGAGAATGCCCATTTTGCAGAGGCATGTGAGGCTGCCGGTATTGTCTTCATAGGCCCCACTCCTGAGAATATTGCATTGATGGGCGATAAGGCAATGGCAAAAGAGACCATGCTCAAGTGCAATATGCCTGTTATGCCAGGAAGCAAGGGGGTGGTCTCATCTGAGAAGGAGGCGCTTGAGGTCGCCAAAGAAGTGGGATTTCCCATAATAATAAAGGCATGTGCCGGCGGCGGCGGCAGGGGTATGAGGATAGTCCATAAAGAGCAGGAGTTAGTAAATACATTCCTGATGGCCCAGGCTGAGGCCAAGGCATCATTTGGAAGTGATGAGGTCTACATTGAAAAATTCTTTAACAATCCTAGGCATGTTGAAGTGCAGATACTGGCTGATAAATCCGGGAATATTGTATATCTCGGTGAGAGAGACTGCTCTGTGCAAAGAAGACATCAGAAACTGATAGAGGAGACTCCATCACCAATAGTTGATGATAAGATGAGAAAGCGGATGGGAGATCTGGCAGTAAAAGCAGCACGGTTTGTAGGGTATGTAAGTGCAGGTACAATAGAATTTCTTGTTGATGAAGGGAATAATTTTTACTTCATGGAGATGAATACAAGGATACAGGTTGAACACCCCATAACAGAGATGGTTACAGGAATTGATATTCTGAAGGAGCAGATACGTATAGCATGTGGTGAATCATTAAGAGTTACACAGAAAGAAATAGGGATTACAGGACACAGTATTGAATGCAGGATTAATGCTGAAGACTCTGAAAAATTCACACCTTCTCCTGGCCGCATAACAGCTTATAGTGCACCAGGAGGTCCTGGTGTAAGAGTGGATTCAGCAGCTTATGCCGGTTACAATGTACCACCGTATTATGATTCTGTGATTGCAAAGCTCATCGTTCATGGTGCAAACAGGGACGAGGCGATAGCAAAGATGAATATGGCCCTCGATGAATATATTATTGAGGGTATAAAGACTACAATTCCATTCCATAAAAAGGTCCTCAGAAGTCCGGAATTCCTTTCAGGAAAATACTCTACAAACTTAGTGGAGCGCCTGTTAAATAATAAATAATATTCTAATGAAACTTTCATGTTGCATGTTAACACAAAGGGCAATGAAAATTAGGCGGTATCTATAAGCGCGGATGTAGGGACAGACCTTTAGGTCTGTCCAAGAAACGGACAAACCTAAAGGTTTGTCCCTACGATTGAGGGGAGAGGGGGCATTTTCAGGTGAACAGGAAGAAGCAAACCGGTCTCTACTTAATCCTCGACCAGCAATATACAAAAAGAGATATCATGCTGATAGCAGAAGAGGCTGTTGAGGCAGGTGTGGATATCATTCAGTACAGAGAAAAAGTTTTATCAAAAAAGGCAAGCCTTGAGATTGCGAAAAAGATACGGGATATCACTTATAAGGCCGGAGTAATATTTATAATAAATGACGATCCTGCGCTTGCCCTCGCCGTTGATGCTGATGGTGTCCATCTTGGTCAGGAGGACATGCATGTAAATATTGTGCGAAAGATAATCGGGAAGCAAAAACTCATAGGACTATCCACACACAGCTTAGAAGAGGTTTTGGAAGCAAGCAGACTCGATGTTGATTACATCGGATTCGGTCCGATATTCCATTCAACAACAAAGGAGGTGACAACACCTCATGGTATAGAAGGCATTAAAAAGGTCAGGCAGAATACATCAGTACCAATCATAGCCATAGGCGGCATAAGTCATGAGAATGCAGCAGAAGTGATGAGTGCAGGTGCAGATGGTGTAGCAGTAATTTCTGCTATCCTTTCAGCCAATGATATTAAAAAGGCTGTTATGGAGTTCAAGGAAAGGATTAAGAAAAGTCATCATGGACTTTGACATATAAGGAATAATTCCCATTACAGGAATATCAGATAATCTTTTTATTGTCTTAACACAACTCTTTTCTGCCGGTATAGCTTTTCCTTTGCTGCTGTAATTTATCACAATCCCCTTTATTGGAATTTTTCTTTCCATTAAACAATTAATTGTCAGCATTGTATGGTTGATGGTGCCGAGTCCAGGTCTTGTGACTATTAATGCAGGTATATTGAATCTCTTTATAAGGTCTGCTACATAGAAATCTCTTGTTATGGGAACAAGAACGCCGCCAATCCCCTCAACGACCATATAATCATGTCTCTTACAAAGCCTTTCAAATGATTTTATAATCCTGGCCGGATTAATTCTCTTATTATTTTCTTTAGCAGCTATATAAGGTGCAACAGGTTCTTTAAACATATACGGTGTGATAAGGTCCATAGGATCATTAACAGCAGCAGCCATTGCAAGGGTTATAGAATCTGACGGGATAAGCAATCCATTCTTCACTTTACATCCTGTATGGGCAGGCTTCATGACACCCACATTTATACCCTGTCTCTTCAGGGCTGAGGCAATGCCGGCTGCAATAAAAGTCTTTCCAACACCCGTGTCAGTGCCTGTGATAAATATTCCCTGTGGTATCATAATATCCTGCTATCTAAATTGAATATCTGCCCTGAAACATTATTCATCTTTGACAGATTATAAATGAACTCGACCACCTCTGCCATGTCCTGTTCACGATTTAATATATTTGAGGAGACGATCTTATCTTTAACAGATTCAGGCAGATCTTTTGTCATATCTGTCTTCATGAAACCAGGAATTACAGCATTCACCTGAATATTGAATCGACCTAATTCCAATGCAATAGACCTGGTGAGCCCTATCAGCCCGGCCTTTGATGCAGAATAAGCAGCCTGGCCTGAACGTCCCTTGACCCCGGACCATGATGATATATTAATAATGTGGCCTCGTTTCCGTTTTATCATATACTTTGAAGCGGATCTTATTGTATTAAACGGTCCAGTTAGATTAGTGTCTATTGTTTCTTTCCAATCCTCTGACGTTAATTTGGGAAGGATATTATCTCTTGTAATAGCAGCATTATTTATCAATATATCTATAGTACCCCATTGCTCATATATTGAGGTGATTATTGATTTGACATCCTCAGGAGATCGCACGTCAGCAGAGAAGGATAGGGCTTCTCCACCCTTGTTAAATATCTCCTTAACTATTTCATCAGCAGAATCCTTACTATGGAGATAATTTACAACTACCCTGAATCCTGCCTCAGCAAATCTTAATGCAAGTGCACGACCAAGCCCGCGGGAAGCTCCTGTTATTACAATGACCTTTTTCATCCTGAAAATACCCCCCGAACACCACGCTGTAGGGACAAACCTTTAGGTTTGTCCCTTTCCTGTTGGACAGACCTAAAGGTCTGTCCCTACGTCTACGCCCATTTTCAT
>MHER01000134.1:4572-5589 GCA_001805205.1 Nitrospirae bacterium RIFCSPLOW2_12_42_9
TTTAAATTATCTTCAGCCCCTTACCAACCTTTTCAAATGCCTTCAGGCAGAGTTCTATTTCTGATTTACTATGCACGGCTGTGATTGTTGTCCTTATCCTGCACTTTCCTTCAGGTACAGTGGGTGGTCGTATCGGTACTGCAAATATGCCTCCCTCAAAAAGCCTTTCTGAAAAGGAAACGGTGTCTTCCACCGTACCGATTAAAATGGGTATTATAGGTGTCGCACTATTCAGTGTGTTAAAACCGAGGCCCCTTAGCCCTTCTCTGAACAATCTTGTGTTTTCATTTAATCTTTCCAATATCCCCCTGTCATTATTAAGCAATTTGATTGCTGCAATTGATGCAGCTATAACAGAAGGTGGTAGTGCGGTTGTATAAATAAAAGACCTTGCCTTGTTTATCAGATAATCTTTAACCTCCTTTGACCCGCTAATATATGCCCCAAAGGATCCAATGGCCTTACTGTATGTACCCATCCGGATATGGTTTTTATCAGTAATCCCGAAGTACTCAAATGAACCTCGTCCCTTTTTACCTAATACACCTGTTGCATGGGCGTCATCGACAATAACCATAGCATTATATTCTTTTGCAATTTTGATGATATCAGGCAAGGGCGCTATATCTCCATCCATACTGAAGACACTGTCTGTGATTATTATCCTTCTCCTATAGCCTGAGGCCTGTGACAGGAGGGATTTAAGATGCTCTGAATTGCAATGATTATATATAAAGACCTTTGCCCTGCTGAGTCTGCAGCCATCTATTATACTGGCATGATTAAACTCATCGCTGAATATTGCATCCCGTTCATCTGTTAATGCCGGTATCACACCGATATTTGCCATATATCCACAATTAAAAACCAATGCATCTTCTGTCCCTTTGAATTCTGCGGTTATCTTTTCAAGTCTCTCATGGATTGCCATGTTGCCGGATATTAGTCTGGATGCAGCAGTACTGTTACCGAATTCTCTGATAGCCTCAATAGATGCATCTTTTATTGCCGGGTGAT
>MHER01000135.1 GCA_001805205.1 Nitrospirae bacterium RIFCSPLOW2_12_42_9
TAAATTTATTTATGATATGGATAGGGGGGACATGTGTTCCCCCTTACCCCTTATTCTTTTTGATAATTTCATCTTTTGTGGTTATAGTAATGTTTCTGACGAGCCTTACTCACGATTTCTTTTAAATTCGCCACAATATAGCCTTCAATCCACTTTTTATTCTTTGTTCCCTCATGGTTCTGTAATAAAATTATAAAAATGAACTATGTACCGTGATCATTGAATGAGAGAGGTTTTTATTTGAAGAATTATAAGATGTATGATATAAATTTAAAACGGTTATTATAATAGGAGCGAATAATATGAAGGTAATTATAGAAATAGAAAAAGATGAAGAATTTGAAAAGATTAAAAAGGCCCTTAAGGGTGAAGCTATTACTATTGTAAAATCAAGAAGTGAAAGAGAAAAGATTTTGGAAGCAATTTTCAAGAAATACAATGTGAGTTTACCTAAAAACTACAAATTCAATAGGGAAGAGATACATGCCAGATAGAGTTTTTATTGACACGAATATTCTCATATATTTTATAAGCAATGAAAAAAAGAAAAAATTGGGAGCAAAAGAAATAATGTTCTCTAATAAGGAAGTGTATATCAGCGCCCAAGTCATTAGTGAATTTATAAGTGACAATTATTAATCCATTCAAACATATTTAAAGTTTCCCAAAAATCTCCCCGCCGCTACTTTATCCACGAAGAGGTTGGAAAGGAGACATTTATCAGCACAATAATTTTATTTGTGATATGGATAAGGGGGGATCCCGTGTTCCCCCTTTATCTCTCTATAAATATATGCCTACCAGGCAATATTTTTGCTTAAAAGCAAATTTGTGGGCGTATATATTTGCCTAGAGGGAAAGGTTTCTGATTCTATACAAAGGAAAAAACCGCTGATGCATGCTGTTGCAATTACTTCTTTTTTTTATTTCCCATACCTTTATGTTTAATATTTTTTGCTTTCGGTTTTATCTTTTTTCTGTATGCTACTTCATTTTCCCGCAAGAAAGAATGTCCCTGTTTTAAGTTGCTTTGGTCCATGTTCTCAAAAGTTGTTGAAGAGTTTAACTGTGGAAACTCTTTTATTCTATCCTCTGCTAAGTCAACATATCTTTTATCAATATCGTAGCCGACATAAAAACGTTTTGCCTTCAAAGCAGCAATACAGGTTGACCCACTTCCCACAAATGGGTCAAGTATTACCTCATCTTTAAACGTGTAAAACTGTATTAATCTGTATGGAAGTTCTATAGGAAATGGAGCCGGATGCCCCACCTTTCGTGCAGACTCAGCGGGGAAAGTCCAGACACTCTTTGAAAATTCTAAAAATTCATTTTTTGAAATGGTGTTCTGTCTCAGTGTTGGTGTTTTTCTTGTAAATGTTTGTTTACAAAATACCAGAATGTATTCATGGATATCCCTGAGAGTAGGATTCGCAGCGGACAGCCAGCTCCCCCATGCCGTTGATGGGCTGGCACTGGATGCCTTATTCCAGATAATTTCTCCTCTCATTAGATAACCTATATCCAGCATATCTTCAATAATATAACTATGTAAAGGAATATATGGTTTTCTTCCAAGATTGGCTACATTTACACATGCCCTTCCTCCTGGAACAAGTACCCTATGGACTTCTGAGAAAACTGCTTTTAACAACAACCTATACTCACCGAGTGAAAGGTTTCTGTCGTACACTTTCCCAACATTATACGGAGGTGAAGTCACCATCATGTGGATAGAATTGTCCGGTAACTCGTCCATTTTAACACTACTTTTGCAGAGGATTTTATTAAGCACTGATGGATTAAGCTGGTTTTCAATATAGTCTACCCTCTTTTCTGTTTCCAGTCCTTCATAAAGTCGGCTATTATAAAATTTTGAGGAGTCATGGTTGATCCTTCCAGGAGTACCAAATGCACTGGTTACAGTTCCTTTCCGTCTAATCTTTTTTACAAGCCCATCATCCATCGTTTTCTCCTTATGAATTTCGTATGAGGTCTAAGAATCTATGCGCTTTCTCTTCGAATGTATTCTCTCGATTGGCGATCTCAATTATTCTCCCTAATGATTTTTTAGATTGCATACTTGAGAAAAACTTTCTTTCTTCATTCAATAAACTAATTGTTTCTTTTTTTAACTCATCAAAACTATCAAATCTATAAAATCCACGGTGTAGAGTGTTTTTGATATTCTCACCATCATTATCTAAGGGTCTTGGATTAACTGACCAAAAACCTTGAACTACACCACTCTTTTTTAAGTGATCAACTTTATCACAGTAGCTTTGTGTAACCGGGGTATTTCCTATAATAATGATAGGGATACTGGACGCTTTATCACTTGAGACTCTAATGTTAATACTCTTACCTATCCCCTTTAACATCGTATCGGATCTTAAAAGACCTGGATTACCTTGATGTGTCCTATAATCCCCGAGACATAATAGTTCTTTTTTAGAACCTGCCATCCTCAATTCCCAATTCCAAACTACAGACATTTTGACTTCAAAAATGAGAAGAATGTTTTCAGGTTCTTGTATCGTATTTTTATTCTTACAAATAGAAAGATCAGCCCTCGATTTATTGGATAAACCAATCTCTTCACAGATTACTCCCTGAACAGCATACCCGCCCATCTCCTCTGCAATTTCACCAAAAAGATATTTGCACCACTTTTCTGTATAAGATCCAATAAAAGCGTTTCGACTCTGAAGAGTTTCAGTTTTACCTTTATGGTTTTTTGGCCAGTAGGCATAATAATGTCCATCATCAGCAATATAAAATAATTGTTCCGGAGTTGCTATCTTCAAAGAACTTACAAAGAAATCTATCTCTTGTTGTTTATTCCACAATGTGTTCATATAAAAATCTCGAATATTACCACTGTCAGTATAATAGTTTGTACTATAGTAGTAAATTTCAAAATGGATGCCAGATCTATTTCTACAATTGACTGGGGCGTGTGATAAGGATTAAGATAGATATAGGGATTGTGCTTTATATACATGTATAAAAACAGGGCATATCTGTCCTCAGTTCAATGCAATTTATTGTGTTTCCGACTGCTCACTTCCTTAACCTCCAGGGAATAATATTTCTCAATTCAGGATGGAGGGTTGCAGTAATTTCCTGAAGTTTAATGAGTTCTCTAATCTTAACTTCCATGGGTTTCCTTGCCCATATCTTGCGCATCTGCTCCTTGGATTTGAAAAGTTGTTTATTGAACTTTCGAGCCTGCTTAAAATATTCCTCTTTACTCTTTGACATATTTTTTCCAATTTTTCTGCAAATCGTAACGTTTTAGAATATCTTTCAAAAGAGTTTTGTCTAAATCTACCTCTCCCCTCAGTAAATCGACCTTTTTCAAATCTTGAGGCCTTCCTGTCTGTAATGCTATCGCCAACAGATATTCAGGCCGCAGAACCTTTACCTTAGTTTTGCCATAGGGTTTTTCGATTGAATTATACAGCGCCTCCAGGGTAAGTTCGTTATATGCAGCGATGAAATCAACAGGGATTCCGCCAATTATAAAATATTGTCCTTCCATTACAAAACCGGCATTTTTCAGATATTCATATATGGAACCAAGGTGGACAATCCCTGACTTTGTCATTTGAGGTGCGACGAATATATCCACATCCTTAGTGTTTATGGTCTCAGTATAGAATATAACTCCCACAGCCCCACCAATAGCATAACTCTCTATAATTTTCTTCGAAACAAGCTCTTTTAAAACCTGTATTACCTTTTCCATATTGGGATATTTTAATTTATCTGAGGAGAAAAGGGAATAGCGGAAAATATCCGATACGGAAAATTCCGAAAATTCGAAATTCCGGGGACGCCTTACTTATTTTTTGAAGCGTTATTCCAACAAAACCTCTTTTTGACAACGGTTCCCTCTGTAATCCTGGATACTCTCAGTTCAGGTCGAGTCTGTGATATAATTCTTGCGTGGACACGATCGAAAAACTGAAGATCCTTTCGGCAGATTCACAGTACGATCTTGCTTGTGCCTGTGGCACTGGCAAGGACGAGCACCGGAGGAGGGGGCTGGATGGCAAATGGCTCTATCCGGTGACGCTGCCTGATGGCGGCTATACCGTCCTTCTGAAGACCCTCCTCTCCAATGCATGTTCCAGGGACTGTAAGTATTGCCCTTTAAGGTCGGATAAGGATACACGGCGATGTACACTCAAACCTGAAGAAGCCGCCTCAATATTTATGGATTATCTGAAAAGGCGGAAGGTCTCCGGACTTTTTTTAAGTTCCGGTGTGATAGGTACCCCGGATTACACCATGGAAAAAATAAATTCCGTTGCCAGGTTTCTCAGATACAAATATCATTTCAGGGGTTATATCCACCTGAAGGTCATTCCAGGGGCCTCGGATGCAGCGATCGAGGACTCCATTTCCTTAGCCAGTGCTGTCTCTCTCAACATTGAAGCACCAGGGGAAAAGCGATTTAATCTCCTTTCTGACAAAAAAGACTATAAGCAGGATATAATCCGTCCGATGAAACTCCTCTCGAAGCTGACATCTAAGGGGGCCCGGTTTTCACGGGTCAAGTGCACCACCCAGTTTATTGTCGGGGCTTCGGATGAGACCGACTCGGAGATTGTAAAATACATATTCGGCCTATATAACCGCCTGAATTTCAACCGGGTCTATTTCTCGGCTTATCAGAAAGGTTCCGGAGATCCTGGCATCCCCGGGGAAACCCGTACCATGTCCAATCCTGACCAATCCTTTATGAGGGAGCACCGTTTATATCAGGTGGACTATCTTATACGCAGATACGGTTTTACAGAAAAGGATATCTACTTTGACCACGAAGGTCAATTAATGCAGGACAGAGACCCGAAAGAGGTCTGGGCAGAGAGACACCCTGAGTATTATCCTGTAAGAATCAATTCTTCAGCCAGGGAGGCCCTGCTAAGAGTACCTGGTATTGGCCTTGATACAGCAGGCAGGATATTGAAAATGCGGAGCGACAGAAGGATTAGATGTCTCGAAGATCTGGGCATCAGGGGGAAAAGGCTTGAAAAGGTGAAAGGGTATGTGATCTTCGAGTAATCCCTTATCCTGAATCTTGTAGGGTGTGCTATGGTCATAGGAATTCCTAAAGAAACATTTCCCGGGGAGAGGCGTGTTGCCCTCATCCCATCAGCTATTCCCGCACTTACCAGGGCCGGGCTTGATATCCTTGTAGAAACCTCTGCCGGTGACAATGCAGGATTTTCTGACACGGCCTATAAAGAAAGCGGGGCAAGTATTGCTTTATCCCGTGGAGAGGTCTTTGCTTCGTCGGATATTATCTTACAGGTACGTGCTATAGGCGCCAATCCAGATGCAGGTCGTTCTGATATTGAATTAATGAAACAGGGACAGGTCCTGATAGGATTCCTCGATTCCCTCACTTCTTCCATGATGATAAGAGAAGCAGCGGCAAAGGGTGTCACTGCCTTTGCCATTGAATTCATTCCCCGTATCAGCCGGGCGCAGAGTATGGATGCCCTGTCCTCTATGGCATCCGTAGCTGGTTACAAGGCTGTCCTGCTTGCTGCTGAGAGACTTCCCAGGATGTTTCCTATGCTCATGACTGCCGCCGGTACTGTTTCTCCGGCAAGGGTATTCGTGATCGGTGCCGGAGTAGCCGGACTCCAGGCTATAGCGACTTCACGCCGGCTGGGTGCAGTAGTGGAGGCTTATGACGTGCGTCCAACCGTCAGGCAGGAGGTTGAAAGTCTTGGTGCAAGGTTTGTAGAATTACCGTTAGATACGGCTGGCGGCGGGGATGCAGCCGGTTATGCCAGGGCACTTGGAGAAGACTTCTACCGCCGTCAAAGAGAGTTGATGTCTCTCGTTGTTTCACGCAATGATGTGGTTATTACAACTGCTGCTGTTCCCGGGAAAAAGGCCCCTCTGCTTATCACAAGGGAAATGGTAGCTGGTATGGCACCAGGCTCTGTTATTGTGGACCTGGCAGCAGA
>MHER01000136.1:0-2605 GCA_001805205.1 Nitrospirae bacterium RIFCSPLOW2_12_42_9
AGGAGAAAGGGAATATACAGCGTAATCCTATCAAGTCCCAAAGATCCTTAACTTCCTTAACTTCCGTCAGAAGCATGGGCAACCGATCGACCTTATGCACAATAAAACTCCAACCCTTTGTCCGACTCTCGATTGGTACAGCAACGTGAAGTTGGGCATGCTCGAGCAGATTCAAAATTTGATCTCTTATGGCCTGTCGGAAACGATCTGCGAGTGAATAGGTTTCTTGGTAGCTTTTTAGCAGCGCACGCCGGTCCATCTTATGAACCTCCTTCAGAACAAAAGCCTAACGTACCGAACTAACCCGCCTCCCGCACTAAGAGTTTCATTTTCTGAGGGTTACAGTAGCAACATTAGATTTTGCTGTCAATAGAAATTTCGCTTGTTGATGTGTGAGGGGGGATATGCAATATATTGAGACAGGAAGCATAGGTGAGAAAACCCGCGTTGTCTCACAATATTGTGTGGCTCAACTTTTAAATTATTCAGGTATTTGGTAAGGATTTTATCTTTTCTTGGGCAAACCTCTCTTGTTATTCCCAATGCCAAAAGAGAATCTTTAAACATGGACGAGTTGGCAGATTCATCCGCATAGACTATTTCTTCATATATAGGGGATGGTGGTGGAGAGTGGGAACGGCTTTTCCACGATCCCATATGCTTTAGTATCTTCTGGATGGCAGGATCATTCTCAATTAAGGCAATGACCCTCATGGGGTGTTTACACCGGGGATATAAAAGCAGTTCAACCTCATGTTTTCCCCTGATCAGTCTTGCCCATGCTGGTTTACACTGTTTCTGATGAGGGGTGAGCCCTCATTATGTATATGAAAGCCAGTATGTCTCCAGGAGAGGATCATCTGAACACGCTCTTAGGTAATCAATCCCTCTTTGAGCAACATCCTGAATACCTTATGCCTGTCCTCGAATGCCTCTATCGAGGACTGGAATACCTCCCTGATGATTGATGGAGAAAGTATCTCCATGACTATGCTCCCGTCACGTTTCCAACTCTTCCAACCGCAGATCGCATAGACCTTGCGCTTATCCCTTTTTACTCGTAATATGTCATAAAGGATGAAAACAGGCACGAATCATGGCTGCGGATAAGAAAAGCCCGATAGCCGGTATTACCGGTACATATTGGAGGTTGATTGCGGTTTTTTTTATCCTTTCACTATTATTATATGTATGGAGTGGCTTTTTCAGCACCGGTGGCCCTCAAAAACATACAATAAATTACAGTCAATTCATGATGCAATTAAACGATGGCAACATCAAATCCGTTTCAATAAAAAAACTGCTGGTCACTGGTGAATTTACGAAAGAGGTTAGCATACAATCCCAGGGAGATAAGAAACCCGTAAGAGTGACCTACTTCCAGACCGTTCTACCCTCTTTCCAGGGAGAAGGACTCCTTTCTCAACTGAGGGAAAAGAATGTGCTTATCACTATCGAGCCGGATGATCAGGGATTTTTGGGGACGTTTCTGATCGCTATACTGCCCTGGGCGCTTATTATCGGTGTCTGGATTTTCATCATGAGGAGAAGCCAGCAGATTCAGGGTGGCCCGGGGGCTCTTCTCATTCGGGGCAAGCAAGGCCAAGCTGTATGATACTAAAAAACCGAGTGTGACCTTTAAAGACGTTGCGGGGATGGACAATGTAAAGATGGAACTGAGAGAGACGATAGAGTTTCTGAAAGACCCCTCCAGATTCGCAAAGATCGGCGCCAAGGTACCAAAGGGAGTTCTTCTGGTCGGATCTCCGGGAACCGGCAAGACACTTCTTGCGCGCGCAACAGCAGGAGAGGCTGCGGTTCCTTTTTAAAGCATCAGCGCTTCTGAGTTCATTGAGATGTTTGTTGGCGTCGGCGCCTCACGCGTCAGGGATATGTTCAAAAAGGCAAAGGAGTCCCAGCCAAGTATTATCTTTATAGATGAGATTGATGCTGTAGGCCGTACACGCGGTACAGGGCTTGGGGGCGGTCATGACGAAAGGGAGCAGACACTGAACCAGCTTTTGAGTTAAATGGACGGATTTGATCCCCATGAAGAAGTGATCGTCATTGCCGCAACAAACAGGCCTGACGTGCTGGATCCCGCCCTTTTGAGGCCGGGAAGGTTCGACAGGCATATTGTGATAGACAGGCCGGGCTGGAAGGAACGGAAGGCGATCATTGAAATCCATGTCAGAGGTAAGGTAATGTCCGGTGATGTCAACTTCGAGACTCTGGCGAGGGGGACTCCGGGTATGACCGGCGCGGATCTTGAGAATCTTACAAACGAAGCCGCACTCGTTGCTTTGCGAAAGGGCAAAGAGAAGATAGATATGCACGACTTTGAGGAGGCCAAAGACATCATCCTTATGGGAACGGCGAGAGAAGAGACCATAAGCGATGCGGAAAAAAAGATAACAGCATATCATGAGGCAGGACATACACTGACCGCCTGGGAACTGCCGGGGACAGACCCTATTTACAAGGTCAGTATAATCCCCCGCGGTATGGCAATGGGTGTCACGCAGCTCCTTCCCGAGGAAGACAGGCATTACTATCCGCGAACTTACCTCATGAACAGATTGAGTGTAGCCCTCGCCGGAAGGGT
>MHER01000136.1:2635-2785 GCA_001805205.1 Nitrospirae bacterium RIFCSPLOW2_12_42_9
CAGCGGCGCGCAGAACGACCTGAAGGAGGCAACTTCGCTGGCTGAGAAGATGGTTGCGCAGTGGGGAATGAGTGACAGGGTCGGCCCGGTAAATCTCGGACGTGGAGAAGAACATCCGTTCCTGGGCAGGGAGCTATCTCTCCCAAAACG
>MHER01000136.1:2871-6065 GCA_001805205.1 Nitrospirae bacterium RIFCSPLOW2_12_42_9
CAGGGAAAAGACATACCCTTGATGCCCTTGCAGAGGCCCTGATGAAGGAAGAGATGCTTGAAAGGGCCGATGTGGAGCGGATAATACAGGGTTCGAAAGAATAGGAAATGCATCATCCTCCTTTCTCAAGTCAACAGCTTTCCTGCACAACACTGTGGATACTGTCTGCAGGACCTTCGGGAGGCTGAATACGTAGCGTCTATGAGGACTGGTTCCATGACCTCATCACAGACCCATACAGCAAAGACAACAGAGCGTTTGGCATGTCAGGATGGACAGAAAGCTCGGATCTTGCAGGAGAAGGCCAGGAGGTATTCATTATGACAATTCTTTTCCGCTCATGGAGCGCCACCGGAATAGCCGTCAAGTGCATCCATTTGTTAGCTCCCCGTATTTTTCTTCCGGCTTCTCGAATAGCTTGGTCTGAAACAACTGGCATACCTCGGTGTAGCTCGTACCGCACTCTATATCGAGTCTTTGCAGAGCAGCTTGATGGAATCCTGGCGCAATCTCAAACCCGATGAAGTGTCTATTCAGCCGCGTCGCGGCAACCGCAGTTGTCCCACTCCCCATGAATGGATCGAGAACCACTTGGTCCTCTTTTGTCGTGAGTTTTATCAGGAACTCAATCAACCGTAATGGCTTCTGAGCCTCGTGGATTCTGCGCTCGCCCTTGCCAAACCCAAACTCCAGGATGTTCGTCGGACTCGCGCCATTGCTCTGACAGTCCTGAACGTTCATGGCTCCGACACCATGCTCAAGGATGTTGTCCGCTATCGTACCTCCAATCTTGTAAGGCTTCATGAACCAAGCAATCGGCTCGTAGGCAGGAGCAAGGTTGCCGAGACGCCAGCCGTTCCATGTTTCAGCTTCAGCTTCCAGACCACGGCGATCGAATACAATACTTACCCTCTGAGCCCGATGATGCGCTACCCCCTTTTTCCAGGCAAGGATGTCCTTGAGAAGGAACCCACTGTCTTCGAATGCGTTGACCACACGATGGATCGTGCGTCGTGCGCCAAAGACAAAAAGGGAAGCCCCATTCTTCATCTTGGGCAGAACCTTCTTAGCCCAATCATCGCACCACTGCTGATACTCCAAGCCTATGTTTCTGTCGGCTTGCGACCAGCCATTAATGGGTTTGCCCCTTCTCTTGAAAGCCGATTTCCCCACTTGAGCAGGTGATTGACCAAGTAGTGCCGAGTTAGTATTGTTGTGTAGCACATCCCAATCGTCGAGGCTAATTCCGTAGGGTATGTCGGAGAGGAATAACTCAATACTGTTGTCAGCCAAGAGCGGGATATGGTCCCGGCTATCTCCCAGTGTGATTTTGTCTACATACTCTTTGTTCATGTTTATCATTGCCCCATACCCAGAATGCCGTTATCAGCAACTGCACGCACTGCCTGGATTCTGTTTTCGAGTTTTCTCCACTTTAGTACTTCCGTTATCGCCTCTTCTCTTGACAGTTTCATAATCCGTTCCCGCTCGGAAGCAAGGAATGTGAGTGCTTCTTCCTTAGAAATGTTTATCGATTCATCTGACGCAATCTTCTCTTCTCGCCACATGTCGTTGATTGCACTGTCAAAGCCTATGAATGTCCTGTTGACTGCCTGCCAGTAACTGGATGCATCCTTCGAGGGATTCATCGCCTCGACAGTTCTGAACAATTCATGAACGAGATCCAAAGCCATTGCTTGATTGAACCGCACGGCGTACCGGACAAGAACAGACAAGTGTGTATAGGTTGCAATGCACACGGAGCGAGTTGCGGCCTGTTGGTATATCTGGCTCGTCCGAGATGGCAACTGATATACGGGACAAACCACCATTGCATAGGGCTTCCCGTGTTTCCAGTTGTCCATTGCCTGGACCTTGAAGTCTTTTTGATTCTTTGCTGTGCGACTCAATCTAAACGCCTTTGCGTCAGCAACAAAACTGTAACCAGGACAGACACACTCCACATCTGCAACATCTGCACGCTCCTTGAGTACAAGGCTCGTGAACCCCACTGCCGTGTACGCTTCGTGAATCAAGACATCGGTGTACTTGGAGTATAGCTTCTCTTCGCTGGTGTCGTGCCCGTATCGCTCCGGTATTGCGCCGCAGAGCCGCAAGTGCCCAAGCAGAGACTCGATGCCTGCCGTTTTGATTTCCTGCGAGACTTCCTGCTCCACCCTCTCGGCATCGACGCCAAAATTGCCACTCAAACGGCTGATTTCCTCGATCCAGTACTTCCGTTTCTCTATTTGCTGTTCTGTGATTAGGCGAGTGCTCATAGTAACTTTATATTTTTAAAGATTACAGGAAAACAGGATAATTATCAATCTTTAATCTACATAAAGCCTTTGACTCGAGAACGCTGTCGAGGTTCAGGTTTATTACACAGCCGGGGGCCAGTGTTATTCCCCACTTTTTCTGATATGAATTATAAAACTCTTCCTGCAGGAATGTCTACAGGTATTACAAATTAATTCATCTTCTTCCTATTGAGTCTATCTCTTATCAGGGTAAAGGGAACTGATGTCATAGTTTCAATCCATTATTACATCACAAAATACATCACAAAATTGAGTTTCACATTTGAAAAAATCCTTTTTTTATTGCCCCCTCTCTTGTATATATTTTCTGTATTTGGTATTGTCCTGTTATAATTTAGTTGAACCAAATAGTTAAAAAGCAAAAATAAAATAATATTCCATAGTTGTCGTTTTCTATAGTAAAGGATACAGAAAAGAATATTATATGGAAACCATATAAATCTTAGAACACTCATATAGCAGCACAGACAAACTCTGACGGAGTGAAAGTTGGTAAGTATTCCCTTCAACCCATTTGACCAAGACTTTGACGATTTGGAGGCAAAAGATCTATTGAAGCTTCGTGACGTAGCTGAAGGATGGTATGTCGAATACAAACGTGAAGTAGTAAATACCAAGAGTATTGGGAAATCACTTGCCGCATTCGCGAATCATTATGGCGGCTGGATTTTTTATGGTATTAAGGGCGCAACCGATGGTAGCAATGTCGCAGAGGCATTTCCAGGGTTGGGAGGTCAAGAAGTATCTACGCTAATTGAGAGTTTACGAAATGCGGCAAAGGATGTGGTCAATCCTTCGCCATATTACGAACATATAGTGCTCAATGGCCCTTGTTCTGAAATAGAACTTATTTATAATAGGGCAATTGTGGCA
>MHER01000137.1:0-3999 GCA_001805205.1 Nitrospirae bacterium RIFCSPLOW2_12_42_9
ACACCAAATTTAATCAAGTAGCATCCTGAATCCTTCATTAGTTTGAGTCGCTTGAGTGTGACACCATCAGTCCTCGATAGACAGCCCCATGTGATGTTTAACTGCTCATCAATAAGCCTTTGACAGAGCTCCTCCACCCTCTTCCATGAGGCAGTAAAGTTGTCATCTTCAAAGTAGAAGAATTTAACCCCAAAATCGTTTTTAAGCCATTTTATTTCAGCTATAATATTATCGAGGCTCCGAAGCCGGAGCTTGTCCTGGAAAAAGATCTGTGGATAAAGGCAGAAGGAACAATGATAGTTGCAGCCCCTGCTTGTCCACATAGACGCTATCGGATGCTTTCTCGATGGAAACATTGATTCAGAGTAGTTGTTGATATCAATCTTATCATAGGCTGGAAACGGGAGCTGATCGAGCTTTTTTATTAAAGGCCGCATACCTGTATTTATTACCTTATCTCCATCTCTGTATACTACACCCTTGACCTGGCTGAGATTATCAATGTGCTCAACAATATCACTGATTGTCTCGTCATATTCACCGTGGGCGATAATATCCAGTTCCGGGTTCTCTTTCATAACCTCATTTGGAAGGGCTGTAACGTGGGCTCCAACCATAACCTTCTTGGTTTTTATTGTATCATTCAGGAGTTTTAGAAGTTTTCTGTCGTGGTCGAAACTTGGAGTGGATGTATTTATAACACATATGTGTGGTCCAAAATCTGCAACCTCCTTTAAAAGTGCTGGATAGTCGAGGCGCCTGGCAGGTGCATCCCATATTGCTGTCTCATACCCTCTTTTCCCTGCAACAGAAGCTGCATACATCTGAAAAAGAGGTGGGGGATTAATCTTGCCTCCGGGATTTTTGTGGGCCCATCGCTGTGTCCTGTGTCCGGATTCAGGCCATGGACCATCTATAAATGCAATCCTCAATTCTCGACTCTCCTTATAGCTTGATCTAATGATTTTCCAATAACATTCCAGTCGTAATGCTCTTTGATAAACCTTCTTGCATTCCCTTTTCTAAGGTCTTTTTGAGTTACAGTTAAGACCAAGTCAGCCATGGATTCAGGCGTAGGTTGACAGAGGAAACAGTATTCACCGAGGGTATCCATGGATTCCCCCACAATATGTCCTACCACCTGCAGATTCATGGAGAAGTATTCAAGGAGTTTAAAAGATACTCTTGTTTTATTAGCAAAGTCATCAGACATAAAGATTAGACCTATATCTGAGGCTGCAAGATAACGGGGGACTTGAGAATGGGGTACCCTTCCAGTAATAATTACATGATTACTAATCCCCAGGTTGGATATGAGGTCCCTGTATTCCTTCTCTAAAGGGCCTCCCCCGCCAATTATCAGCAGTATGGCATTTGTCTGCCTCTTTATGATTTGCTGCATTGCCCTTAAGATTGTATGGAGATCCATAGCACTCCCGTAAGTAAAAGAACCAAGAAAGGCATAGACCTTTTTATTTTCCAAACTAAGACCTCTTTTCTCCAGAAGTGGGTTAAATCTAAGAGGATCAAATAGCTCTGTATCCACACCCTGAGGTACTATAACAGCCTCTATGCCGCCTTCATTTTTTATATACCTCTTTAAATACTTATTATGGGTTGTTGTCAAATCGGCCCATTTGGGCATCAACTTTTCTGTCATAGAAGTCAGGCCCTTTCTCAGAGGGCTCTTAAACCATAAAGAATCAAGGTCGTCGCAATCTATTACAACTTTCTTCCTGCGAAGTTTAGCTATTACAAGACAGGGAAGGGTGAGAGGCCATGCCTTCTGTAAAAATATAAGGTCAAAATCTTCTCTCAGACAAAAAAGGCACCTTTTAAGTGACGCCAAAATAAAACCAGCGGCTGAACCCTTCTGAGGTATTGATATAACCCTGTTACCATTATTTATATCGGATGGGAAAACTTCCTTCTTGTCATTGCAATTAGACTCCAGATAGCAGACCGTATGCTTCGCTGCTAAAAGAGATGCCAATCTCCTTGCCCTATATGTAGAACCATGGCGTTCTTCCATTACATTAATGAATAAGATATTCATACATGGGATTATGGTTACTCAATTCTTCCCAGAAATGCGCGTTCGACATCAGGGCTGAATACAACAGCACGCTCTGCCCAGACAATGGGTTCAATTATAGAGTGGAATCGTTGGAAGAATCTTTCAACCGTTGCAAACTTTGTGGGAGAGACATAAATAATGTCCTGACTTTCCAGATCGATACTGGCAAGATTTAAGAAGCTTCCCTTTTTCATTTCCTTAGTTTTATCGTCATATGAGAGTTGCGCCACCTTTGGACTATTCAAGCCGCCACGAATCAGAAGCAAGCTATCCTCTTTGGCATCCCTGGTAAAACCACCTGCCAGGGAAACCGCCTCCATGATATTCATCTCCCCACGAATATTATAGACACCTGGCCGGTTTACTTCTCCAAGGACATACACTTTTCTATCAAGAATGCTCGGAAAGTAGATTATGTCATAGGGTTCTAAAAGCACATTTTGCTGGAGATCCCCCTTCTTCAAGAGACTTTCAAAGTCAACAGGGATAAATTGGCCATTCCTTGTTAGTAGGCTTCCTCTTATATCGGCATCTTGAGTTAATCCGCCAGCGTGTGCAATAGCGTCAAGCAGATACATATCCCCGTTTAGCGGAAAGATTCCCGGAGTCTTTATCTCTCCAAAGATATAGGTCTTCTTACTTTTATAGCCGGTAACTCTGACTGTAACATGTGGTTTTACAACATATTTCTGTAATACATTAGTAATGTCTTCCCTTAACCGGGTTGTTGTCTTTTCAGCAGCATATATATCGCCAATCAAAAAAAGAGATATCTTACCATCAGGTTGAACCTCCTGTGTGTAATCAATCTTCTCATCCTCCAGGACCTTAACCTCAATGGTGTCTCCAACCCCGATGAGATACTCTTTCCTTTCCCTTTCTTCTTTTACAGATAAAGCCTTTTCTTTGGGTATCTCCTGGAAGGATAATTGCTGAGTCGCCTCGCCCTGCGTGGTAGGCTGTAATTGGGCAGGCTGGATATCCTCTTTAATTTTAGCAGAGGCACATCCAATAACAAAGAAGGCCAGAAGAAGGGATAATATCCAATTAGGAATTAATTTATTATTAAGCATCTGAGGGAAAATAGTCAGAGGTGCCCCCTGATCAGATTGATTCTGTGAACCATTGAGAGCATTTTTACTCCGCAGGGACTCTCACACGTCCCCAATCAGGACCAGAATCATAGCCTGGATCAATAGTTAAGGGATACATCCTTTTGCCATTGGCCTTCATTCTCCATATATCGAAGTTATCCAAACGGTTTGAGGAAAATGCTATATTTTTCCCGTCTGGAGAATATACAGGGCTTCTATCGTAAAAATCACCCCAGGTCAATATATTCCTAACACAATCCGGAAGCCCTTCGTCAGGATTGCAGCTACAATTATCGGTATTTATCTCATATATATGGGACCTTCCCATCCAGAATGAATTGTAAACTATATGACCTACTATTGATTTGGGGTGCCAGGATGGGTGAGCATCATCACCTATCTCGCAGGTCAACTGGCGTATACCACCCCACCTATTCGTCAATTTCTCAATGAGCCATATATCCCTGTTGCCTAACCTGTCTGAGACATAGACAATCTCTTTACCATCCGGGGACCATTGAGGGCCCTGTTCATCATAGGGGGTATCCGTTAACCTTAGCAGGGTCTTATCAGCTAAATGCATAATCCATATATCTCTACTCCCAGCCATGTTTGACACAAAAACAATATCTTCACCATTGGGAGCCCAATCAGGTTGTGTTTCATCAAAAATATCACCTAAAAAAGTTATCTGTTCGGCCGCAGGCCCTGCAATCTCTCCTGTACTTTTCATAATAAAAAGATCCGATGTCCCATTCCTCTCTGAGGTAAAAACTATATTCCTCCCATCAGGAGAGATTGAAGCATCCTGGTCATTTGCCGGATTAT
>MHER01000137.1:4010-13981 GCA_001805205.1 Nitrospirae bacterium RIFCSPLOW2_12_42_9
TCATTTGCCGGATTATCTGTAAGTTGAACCAGACCTGTACCGTCCTGGTTCATCATAAAGATGTCATCATTCCCATTTCTGTCAGAATAAAAGACGATCTTTTTTACTTTTATTGTGGCTCCGGATGACTCCTTAGAAAAAACCATATCCCCCATAATAGCTGTTACTGCTATGAGAAATATGGCCAACCCTGTTTTAATAAATGTTGAGACTCTCATGTTCCTCCTCCTTTCCTAAGAATGACCCTTTTTATTGCCAATTGCCCCCAGTAACTTTCCACTCCAGAGGCCCCATTTGCTCTTCCTGTCCTGATAATAATAGTTATAATAATCTCCATAGTAATAAGATCCACTATAGTGTCTATCAACAAATTTATTCAAAATAACCCCCAATGGCTTTAACCTCGCCCTTTCAAAAATGGTCTTTATCCGCATTATAGCCTGAGGGGTAATCTTTTTACTTTCTACTACTAAGATAGTCCCGTCAACATAACCGGCCATTATGACTGCGTCGTCAAAAGAAAGGATTGGAGGACTATCAAGGAGAACATAATCATATTCCTGAGACAGGGAAGCAATGAGAGACATCAGCTTTTGAGATTCAATAACCCTCCCTGGATCCAGAGAGGTAGTACCGGAAGGCAACAAGTCTACCATATCAATACTGGTATGGCAGATGGCATCCTCTATGGTTATGTCCCCTACAAGAACATTGGTTAAACCACTCTGGTTTTTAATACCCATTAGAGTTTCAAGCCTTGGTCGTCTTAGATCAGTATCTATGAGAAGCACCTTCTTATCTTCCCGTGCCAGAGAGATGCCAAGGTTTGCTACTATATTTGTCTTGCCTTCTCCTGCAATGGCACTTGTTATTAAAAGGCTTTTAACAGGCTTATCAATTGAGGCAAAACGGATACTGTTTCTTGTTGTCCTGAATGCCTCATAAGCCGGACTCCTGATTTCCATCCCCGATATCAATTGTGGAAGAGCCTTTCCATAATTATATATGGTTCCAAGCAAAGGAGTATTATCATAGGCTTCTATATCACCGGGGCTCTTTATGGTATCGTCCATATATTCGGAAAAAAAGGCAAGTCCAACACCTGACATAAGACCTAAAAAGGCCCCAAGGATTGTATTTAGAAAAATATTAGGTTTAAAAGGAAAGAGTGGAACACCGGCTGGTTCTAAAAGGCGTATATTAGAAAGAGTGGTTGCCTCAATGATTCCAATCTTATAATTATAATCAAGTAGTGCGTTATATATCTTCTCACTCGCACCCATGGACTGTTTGAACCTTGTCATTTCGGTCGATTTGTCAGGAATGGACATGAAGAAACTTGAATATTTCTCTATATTCCCATTCACAAGACTCAGGTGAGCCTTCAGCGCGGCAATTTTTCTTGAACTCTCTTCTATTTGGGGAGATAGTTCTCTATGGGTAGCCATCTCTTTCTTCAGTTCCTTCTGAGTCCGGTCTATTTGCATCCTTAAACCGATAACTTTCGGATGTTCCTCTGTGGCAGTAGCCAATGCGCCTGCAAGCTCTATCTTTAATCCAGCCAATCTATCCATCAATATCTTAATCTGGGGATTATCGATCAGTGCCTCAGGCGTAATCCCCAGATCGCCTTTAATGTTCACCTGTCCTTTCAATGCCTTTAACCTTGCATCTTCTTCAGCCAGGTCAATAATGTTGTCTTCTTTTTGTTTCATTAATTCTGCCATCTTTGCTATAGCTATTGAGATTTCTTCATCCAGATTTACGGTTTTATTCGTTTTCTGAAATTCCTTTAAACCCTCGAGAGAGGAGAGCCACTCTCCTCTGATCTTTGTAATCTGGTCTTCTATGAAGATACGTGCACTATTAGCCTCTTGTCTTGTAAGTTTTTGTAATTCTGAGATGAAAACACCTGCGAGGGTATTTGCCATCATCATAGCCTCTTCCGGATCCTTAGATGTGGCATTAATCTGAAACATATTGGTTTCTTTATAAGGAAGTACTTCAATATGTCTCACCGGAAAGATGGATGAGCGGATCTGGTACAATATTCCCGTACTGATTAAATTCTGAGGCAGCATCAATTCATTCTCCTCATTTCTTAACTGGAGTTTAACAATCATATTTTCCATATAGGGGAGTAATGTGACCTGGGCAATAACATTCTCCATACTGTCTACAGAAAAATTGGAAAGTGAAGGAGCAATGTCCTCCATACCAAGACTTGATGCAATAGAGGAAGATGCGTTTGAGCTGGAAACAGATGCCTTTGCAATGGCCATATAAGTTGGCTTAATTAGATAACTTCCTATAAAGGCTGTCAGGGTAATTACAATAAATGCCTGTATAATAACCCACTTACGGGCCCAGATAATCTCAAATATCTTTTTTAATTCCATATGTTATGATTCCCCTTTAAAAATATCAAAAAAGGTTTTTGTAAGGTTACTGATGCTCATTAATCTTTTTCAAAGATCTTTCAGCATTGTACCGGATAAACTTATCTTCGTCACTCAGAAGTTCAGTCAACACAGGAATAGCGTCTTCAGCACCAATCGCCCCGATGGCCCATATGGTAATGGTCTTTTCCTCAATGGATAAGCTGTTTAAAGAATCTTCCCTTTTGAACACACCAGTTAATGCAACTATTGCCCTCGGGTCACCAATTTTCCCCAATGACTCTATTGCCTTCATCCGTAAATCACTGTTTTCATCACTTACTATTCTTATTAGTTTCTCCACCGCCTGTCTATCACCAATACGGCCAAGGGCCTCTACAGATATCATACGGATGTCAGTCGAACCACTATCTAAAAATCCTAACAAGTAGGGAACCGCTCTCGTTTCCTGGTCCAAGCCAAGTTTGATAATGGCATCCTTCTTAACAATCTCATTGGGGCTTTTCAATCTCTCAAGATAGTAATATGCACTCCCCCCGGTACATCCTGTTACAAAACTAATTATGAGAAAGCTCGAAAACAGGATAACATACATAGAGTTCGAGAGTATTATACCTGAAATCCTGCTTAAAACTATAGTACTAAAATTCCCGCTTTTTTTAATCACAGGACAAGCTACCGCCATTCTTTTACCAATGAAAAAATCAATTTGATCCCGCTTATAATAACCTAACATCATACTTACTTTATTCTTAAAGTATTCCATTAATAGTTGCAATATTTGTACCCAACTTACGGGTATAAAGCCTAAACGTTCATAACAGGGATAATTTGTCACACCCGCTACATGAAAAGGATGTAGGGACAGACCTTCAGGTCTGTCCAAAACAGGCATAGAAGTGGACAAACCTAAAGGTTTGTCCCTACGAGCTCGGGAATTTTCACGGTAAAACTACCCTTAAAATCGCTATACCTAAAACGCCAGTAATATATAATATTAGAGTAGCAGGTTCCGGAATAGGGGTGGCGGATACCTGCAAGGATGCGTTTCCAACATTAAAATCATTAGTGAATGAAATCACATCCGGTGCAGATATAGAAGCCACAAGTTTGCCGTCCCTGATTTCATCAAACAGGTCATAATCGGAAAGATTAAAATCAAAGGAAACAATGCCGTCCTCTTCATCAAAAGACAATATTTCTCTAAATAACTTTACCCATCCATCACCTTTAAGTTTGACCTCTATCTTTATTTTCTCATTACTTTTATCGAATGAAAAAAGGTCAAAACTCAATAGGGCATCCGTGGGAGTCCATAAATCAGGATTGTATTCCGTTTCATCAGTAGAAGGACATAGGGTACATGAAGAATTGATGCCTGTAAGGTTAAATTTATATATAACCTCATCTCCTGAGTTAAGGAAGATGTCCTGGTTAAATTCCTCGTAAAATATCGGAGTTGCATGTGCATTTGTATAAGTACCGAACGAAACAAAGAGTGAAAGCAGTATAAATAATATAATTTTTTTTAACTTTGCAACCATGTTTATTTAACTCCTCCTTACAAGTCACCCATCCACTTATATAATTAACGCAATTATTGTGCCACCTCCCCCTACAAAAACTTTATAAAAGAAAAAAATCTGCAATTCTCGGTGAAATATCAAGCATATGCCCATCCAGCGGGGTTCGAAAACCCCGCCTATCGCGATTGGCGGGACATTTTTAGCTTTGCCCAATGGCATTGCTTGCATTGAGCAAAGCTAAAAAAGCACTGCCTTGTCCCGCATTCACAAGGGAAATAGGTTTCACCGAGAATTGCTGACCTGTGGGAATTTTATTTCCGCTTTTATAACCCCAAGTATACATAATATAACTTTAATGTTGTGACTACTCTTCACTGAGTGTTTTTTTCAGAATAAGGTCCCACTAAAGGCCAGAATTACCTGGTCTCTGCTTATATCTGATGCTGCTGTAGTATCAGACTCCTGTTCGAAGTGAGAGACAGTGAAAGAACACCTTAACCATTTATTTATTGTATAACTCAGACCGCCTGAGATGTTATAAGATGTTGTATCTACTTCTTCATCTATAGATCTGTCCAACGATTTATTTACGGCGTAATTTCCACCGATGTTTGAGTTTAAATTCAAAGAATGTACATTTGTCATATTAAAATAAAATAAGTCTGCAATAGTCGGGGTATCACTGATACCTATCACAGTATTCAGTGATCTTGTGTAACCACCATTGAACGAATGACGTCTTGAAAGCTTCGTTAACATGAGGTTCGACCTTGAGGTTATCTGTCTGTCACCTACTTCCGGTTCATATTCAACAACACCTGCATTAATATCAAGTATTAAATTTTCTGAAAAGGAATGCCTGAGCCCGGGCGTGAAAGAATAACTAAAGGCATCATTAATACCCACCCTGATCATGCTTGCGGAAACATCAGAATAAATAGTATCCTTAGGAAATAAATATTTAAAGCCAAATCCGGCAGTATTTGACACACTATCCTGGAGTTCAGGGGCTTCATTATCAGTCATAAGATTGGAGTAAGATAAAGAGAGGTTAAATCTGTTAGTAAGAGGAATTAATGAATTCAACTGGGCTGCGTTCATGTAAGTATCAGACCGTTCCCGGCGTATACCATAATTGCTTAATGGATCAATACCATCCCTCTCATAAGAAAAATAATAGTCCCTCAGGTCAGGCGTATATGTAAAATCTTCCCTAATAATTAATTCACCACCTTTTAAAAGATTCCCAAACCAACGGTTCAGATTGGCATTTATACCTAAATCATGTGTGATAATATTCTCCTCTGAGTGTTTTGCGTATGTATTATATTCTGCAAGATAACTCCCTCTCAGACCCATGTTTGAACCGTTATATAGGAGAGCTATATCAGCCCCTGTCCTGGTTATATAGTCATGGACATCAGTCTCATTTGAAAATATATTACTATTATATGCCTCAGATATGGATAGAGATGGAACGACATGCCAGTTTGACTGGCCATAACACGCAGAAGAGATAATCAGAAAGGAAAGAATGGCTAAAAAGACATACAATACCTTTTAACCTTTACCTTTTTTCAACCTCCAGAGACTAAGCGCCACAAGACCTGTCCCTAACAAGATTAAAGTTGAGGGTTCAGGAACCTTTTTACTCTCTGCATCATGTGAGAATGGCGCAAACTGTGTAATGTCACAGTCTTTATCAAGTGTACAATTCTTCAATTTCTTGTTATATAGATCAAAGTGAATCGTATAGCCATCTAATAAATTAGACGTATCAATCGTAAATGCAGCATAGTACATACCATTTCCTGAATCTGGAATCGGATCACCTGATATTGCCCTGTCTTGTGTATTGTATGGGGAGATCTGGGCACCAGTGAACTGGAACCCGAATTCTGCAAAATAGGTATCAAAGATACCATGTGGTTTCAAATCTCCTTTATCCCAACCCTGGAGATCGACTATAGTTTCGAGTGGAGGAAAACCATAAACCATCTCGTCGGTAACCTCGATTGTGTTATTACCATCACCTGGTAAGGGAGTTGTCCTGACCCCACCATCCCCAAAGTCAAATGTAAAGGAACCACCATCCGAGCCAGTAGGTCCAGTTTTAGGAACCACAGCAGCCGAGATATAATACCAGTCCATTACGGTATTTTTCTCCTTTAAATCCGGTTTCAGGTAAGCATAAAGGGTAAAAGAATCTGCTGGGGCGATTATGGTTTGAGACTCTTCGTCATAGGTTCCACCCTCTATATCAAGCTGAAGGGTCGGTATAGCAAAGGCAACATTGGATAAGAATCCCAGACTGACTATAACAAGAAATATAAACATACAGAGAGTCTTTTTCATTTTAGCACCTTTCTCTTACTATATTATTGTTAGTCTTAATTTAATGCAATTTAAATACCAAAAATACAACTATCTGATTTTAAAAACATTTCTCATTCTTAATATTTATATAGAGATGCTAATGTTAAATTTTCCGTCATTTTTAAAGTCTGTTTTTAACCCAAAATGAATGACGTAATGCCACACCTTGAATATAATCTAATTATTTCAAAGAGATAGAAGGTGCATCCATATGTTAAATTTTCCGTCATTTTTTAGGTCTATTTCTTATCTCAAAATGAATTTTTATAGCTATACCTCAATAAAACTCATATATTTCAAGAAGATATGATTAATTGATATATGTTAAATTTTCCGTCACTCTTCTATATATTCTATAACCCATATTTTTTTATTAGGTCAGTAAGTGTCTGCCTTGATACACCAAGCTCTTTGGCAGCCCTTACTACAATTCCCCCTTGACTTAATAATGCCTTTTGAACGAGCTCTTTTTCTAACCTGTCTTTGGCTTCTTTGAGTGACATAGTAAGACCTTCCTGCGGTATACTACTTACAAAGTCCAGGTCTTTAGAGGTTATCATCTCCCCCTCTGCCATAACCACAGCCCTCTTAATACGGTTTTCAAGCTCTCTAACATTTCCGGGCCAGTTATATTCAGATAATGATATTATGGCGTCATTAAGGAATCCTTTTATATCCCTTTCGAATTCCCCGCAATAGCGCCTGAGAAATGCCTGGGAAAGCAGAAATATATCATCACCCCTCTCGTGAAGTGACGGAAGTGATACAGTAACCACACTTAGCCTGAAATACAAATCTTCTCTGAACTGTCCTTCATCTACTCCCCTTTTTAGATCCTTATTAGTAGCTGCAACTACCCTTACATCAAGCGGAATAGTCTCCCTTCCTCCAATCCTTTCAATAATGTGTTCCTGGAGGAATCTGAGGATTTTTACCTGGAGTGTAATACTTAACTCTCCAATTTCATCAAGGAAAAGTGTTCCACCCTCTGCATACTCAAACCTCCCCTTTCTACGGGTATTTGCACCAGTAAAGGCGCCCTTCTCGTAGCCAAAGAGTTCACTCTCAAGCAGGGTCTCAGGGATTGCCCCACAATTAATAACCACAAATGGCCGGTCCCTCCGATTACTTAGTTGGTGTATGGCCCTTGCTGTAAGTTCCTTTCCAGTCCCTGACTCTCCTAAGATCAACACGGGTACATCTACAGTTGCAATCTTTCTTATAGTCTGGAAGACCTTTTCCATTGCAGGACTATTCCCAAGTATGCCCTCCATCCCTTCTGTCTGAACCTTGTTACGCAGGGCAAGATTCTCTAATTCCAACTCAACCATCCTGAAGGCCCTTTCAACAACTATCCTGACTTCTTCTACTACAGGAGGCTTTGTAAAGAAATCAAAGGCCCCGAATGAAATTGCCCTTAGCGCATTTTCCCTGTCTGTGTTTCCTGTAATTATAATTACCTTAATAATTGGATCAAAGTTATTAATCTCTTTAAGGAGCTGCAATCCCTCATCTGCATCTCTGGGCCTGGGGGGAAGACCAAGATCCAGTAAAGCAACAGGGGGGTGGTCTGTGGTAATGATCTTCCAGGCTGATAGACGATCTCCAGCCTCTTGAACCTCATATTCCTTAGAAAGTACCCATCGCATTTGTGAGCGGATGGTCTCATCATCATCAACAATCAAGAGCTTAGGTTTAGTCATACCGGCAGCACCACACGAAATATACTCCCCTTTCCCACTTCGCTTTCGACCTCTATTCTTCCTTTATGGGCCTCAACTATCTTCTTACACTGGAACAGGCCTATCCCAAGCCCCTTGGACTTGGTTGTCTTAAATGGTCTGAATAGTGACGATTGAATAAACTCCTGAGACATACCGCAACCTTTATCAACTACTGAAAGAACCACATCGGAATTATTACTTACTGTTTGTATCAATATCTCTCCACCAGGATTTGAGGCCTCCATTGCATTAAAGAGAAGGTTTAAAAAGACCTTTCGTAACTGTTCACTATCTGCAAGGATAGATGGAATAGTCTCAAGCTGTTTTTCAATCTTCAAAGATACCTGGCCGTTAAGCGTAGAAAGTGTCTCTTCTATAATGGTATTGACATTTACAGGACACTGACTGAGTTTTAACCCCCGGGAAAGGAACGAAAGGTTAGAGATCATTGAGTTCATCTTAGATACAGTATCCCTTAGAGTCTTCTTTGCATCTGCCTGAAAGAGCGGATTACTTATATGTTCCTCCGCATTTTGAACCAGTAAAGACAGGGTGGATACTAAGTTTTTTAAATCATGAATAAAAAAGCTTGAGACCTGATGGAATGTCTCTGCCTCCTTTGCTGCAAGTATATCCTGCGTCAGACGGATATTCTTTAGGCGGCTTGCGGCATGGTTTGCTATGGCACGAAGAAGGTCAAAATCATCAATTGTATATGGTTCTCCGGATATATCAGGACCCTGAAGTATAAAACCAATAAGCTCTTCTTTCCCGACTATTAGTGGCGTACACAGAACAACCTTCGATGCCATTATCAGAGGGGCTATCTCCGGTGTAATAATATTCTCATCTTCCGGAATTTCATTTATTAAAAAAGAGGATTGATTCCTTTTGATATATGATATAAATGTCTGTTCCTCTTTAATATGTAAAGGTACGGAAGTTGTGACTGTTGATGCGGCAAGATGATACCTGTGAAAAACAGGTTCATAAATCCAAAGATAGACCTCTCTTGCACCCATGGTTTCTGATATCAGATCCACTAATTCTTTTTGGACCTGAGAAAATTCTTTCTTTGTCCCTATCTTTTCTATTGTCTCCATCCATTTGTCTTTAAATTCATATTTATGCCTGTAGAAATGGGCGCTGATAAAGTGTTGTACCTTTCTCTTCAGTCTGGTGGAAAGCAGCGCAAAGACTATTATTAATATTGCTGTAAAAATAAATAGCCCGCTCCAGAATTTTTCAAAAGAT
This sequence comes from Nitrospirae bacterium RIFCSPLOW2_12_42_9, assembly GCA_001805205.1. GTDB lineage: Bacteria > Nitrospirota > 9FT-COMBO-42-15 > HDB-SIOI813 > HDB-SIOI813 > HDB-SIOI813. The sequence goes on from MHER01000137.1 coordinate 13,290, forward strand.
CCACCTGCAAGCTTTATCCCCTGTGCTACAAGTCCTGCAGTCAGGAGATAGGCACCTACGATGAGTACTGTGAGAGAATTATAAATCACATACCTTGATATAAATATATCCACATCGAAAAGATGCTGACGTATGACATTGAATAAAACAATACTACAAGATATGAGTATTACTGCCGAGGTAACCGGGATGTAAGAATTATCGAGATAAGAAAAAAGGAGGGTCTTACTCGATAGATAAATCTGGAATGCAAATATAGCCCCGACACCGGCAATAACATATTTTATCTGTTGCCTCCTGGAACCACTTGAAAAGCGGAGTGTATTCTCAAGGTGAATCAGGTTAATTATCATACCAAGTATAATGAAAATATAAAAATATCTGCCAATAGTCCCTATCATTAAAATACTGTTGTCTTCTAACCCATATTGCAGCATGGCAAAGTTAGGGGACTTTATCAGAAATATAAATGATATTGAGGTTAGATATAGGACCGCAAGTATTGGCTTCCAGCGGGAGATTATCTCTTTATAGTTAGCCCTTGCAAAAGTCAGCGAGAAGAGAAACCATGCAGAAGGTAAAAATGCCTCCCCTGTTATTGAAACCCTTTTACCCAGAATAGACCATGCCTCGTCGCCTGACATTACAAATATGGCATTCCCTCCTTCAATGAAAGTAAGGGTTAACATACC
>MHER01000138.1:0-4136 GCA_001805205.1 Nitrospirae bacterium RIFCSPLOW2_12_42_9
AAAACATTAGATTTCTTGAAAGACCTCAGGTCTAATAACAACAAGATATGGTTTGAGGCGAATAAGCAGGATTATAAAGATTATTTGCTGGAGCTTTTACAAAATCTGGTTATAGACCTGGGGGATTTTATGTTGACCATCGATCCTAATATTGAAATAAGACCCGCTGTAGATAAGACCATCTCAAGGATTTATCGTGATACAAGGTTCTCAGGAGATAAGTCACCTTATAAGAGTACTATGTGGATCACATTTAAGAGACCACGCAAGGACTGGATGGATGCCCCGGCCTATTTCTTTGAGATATCACCTCATTCTTACCGCTATGGGATGGGGTTTTACAGTGCAAGCATAAAGACGATGGACAGACTGCGAAATATGATTGATAAAAGACCCGATGAGTTTCTGGAGGCTATTTCATTCTATTCCAGACAGAAAACTTTAGTGGTAGAGGGAGAGAAGTACAAAAGAATATTGAACAATAGTATTCCAGAAGAGGTTCAGGATTGGTATCAGAGAAAAAATCTATATCTGGTCTGCAACAGAAACATTGATGAATATCTCTTCAACAGGGCGTTAATTGACGATATGATCTCCGGTTTTAGCCTCCTTGCCCCTTTTTATTACTATCTCTGGAGGTTAAAGTAAAAATGCGCCGCAGTGAAAAGGAGATAAAAAATAAGGATGTTATTATAGTGAGGCTGACTACCTCTACAGGAGTGTGATTATAAAGGGAAGAGCAAGGATTATTGATAATACGGAAGAGAAGCTTTTTGCCCTCAAATCCCTGATGGAGAAGCATGTGAACCTTCCCCGAATTGATGGACACATAGAGGTATTATTATAACTTATGGCAACGGAAAAGTTTTCCAGAGGTGAAGCAATAAGATTTGGCTGGGAGACAGTGAAAAGTAACATTGGCTTTTTCATTGTTCTTTTTCTGCTTGCATTTGTGATTATTATAATTCCTGAGATTATTGGAGGAATGATAAAAGAACGTCTTCCAATAATATCTTTTATTTTTGGGATTGCTTCATGGATCTTACAACTAATAATAGGGATGGGATTAACAAGGGTTACCATTAATTTTGCTGATGGAAAGAGAGGTGACTTTGGCGACCTCTTTTCCTGCTTTCATCTGCTCCCAAGATACCTGTTGGGGTCGATCCTGTACGGATTAATTGTGATGGCTGGTATGATATTACTGATTATTCCAGGCATTATCTGGGCGATCAAGTTCCAGTTCTTTAGTTATCTCATTGTTGACAAAGGAATGAGACCAATCGAATCCCTAAAAAGGAGTTCTGATATTACTGAAGGTGTAAAATGGGACTTATTATTGTTTGGTTCATTACTCTTAGGTCTCAATTTCCTGGGGTTTCTTGCTTTATTGGTCGGGTTGTTAGTTACCATCCCGACATCAATGGTTGCGCTGGCATATGTCTATCGCAAATTGCAAAGTGAAGATGTTGACGCAGATAACACCAATTTCACTTCTTGAACTGAATATGGGATAGGGGCCATTTCAGCGTGCATAATAATCTTTTGGATCCCTGCGATCAGTCATTGCCATTAGTTTATTCGAAAGAATATCCTGGATGCTGTCCACAAGAAGGCCGATAAAGATGTACCTCCAGTCAGATAAAATAATGAATTAAGTTCGGATTGCATAAAGGAGATGAGAAATTCCTTCTGTTCCAGGGTCAATATGGCGTTTTCTGCAATATTATCCATCCTTATTTATCCATGCCTTTTGGAATTCTTCTATAAGAAGTCGTGTTTCTCTATCTATTCGCAGTTGGTCCTTATGTGCATAGAGGGCGATAACTGTTTCGCGGTCAGTCCCGTATAGAGGAAAAAAATCGGCGATTCGTTGGAGACGCCAGAGTAAATCGTCTGGTGGAATAGTATAATCCCATAATAAGGCTTTTGGAACATTAATGGTTTTCATGACTTGAAGTTTATAAAACCCATATTAAGAAAATGCCATTTTAATTTTGCTTTAGAAATTACAATTATCACAGTTAAAGAACATATGTCAAACATTATATGAAAGGGGTAAACAAACATATGTCCTGTTTCGAATTGACACGAATTAACAGAAGTTTGACTATACCTTTGTGTGATGTTAAGATTGCATGTGTTAATAGAGAAGATAATTATAACTAAAAAGTAAGCATCCGGAGGATTTTAATGATTTCAATATTGGCGTTTCTTTTTGTCTTCAGTGTGGTTGTTCTGATACATGAATTTGGTCATTTTATTACTGCGAAGATGCTTGGTATTAAAGTATACGAATTCTCCATAGGATTTCCATTCAGCCCAAAGATAGCAACACTCTATAAACATAAGGAGACAGAATTTACCCTGAGGCTCCTGCCGCTTGGTGGTTTTGTTAGTTTCTCAAATGATAGTAATGCAGGAGAATCCTTAGAGTTTCTTAAGGAATTAAAATGGAAGAGGGCCATTATTATCTCTGCAGGGTCCATATTTAATATTATTTCTGCCTTCTTAATTCTTATTGTTGTTTACATGTTTATCAGGCATGTAAATTTATTTGATGCAATGATTGCAAGCCTTCAGACATTAGAGACAGCGGTTGTGGGGACAGTAAAGTTGATTGCTGGAATATTCTCCGGTAACAGCTCAATGGCTAATCTTTCCGGACCCATTGGTATTGCAGTTATGGCTGGCAAGGCTGTAAATGCTGGATTTGCGAACCTCCTGTATTTTACTGGTGTCTTAAGCCTTAGTATAGGCATATTAAACCTTCTCCCTTTACCAGCCCTGGATGGCGGTCATCTTGTTATGCTTGCCATTGAGTCGCTGAAGAGAAAACCATTAAGCCAGCAAACTTATCAGGTTATAAGTGTTGCAGGGATGGCATTTTTCATTATCCTTACCCTGATTATTAGCTACAAAGATATTGTAAATCTTTTTACTTAAACCTCATGCAATTTTATATAACCCAGGCCCTTTATTACCCGTCATTGCTTTTCTTATGCGAAGGATACTTCATATAGATATGGATGCCTTTTTTGCTGCTATTGAGCAGAAGAGGAGGCCGGAGCTTATTGGCAAGCCTGTTGTGGTTGGCGGCAGTGGAGACCCTGCAAAAAGGGGGGTAGTCTCTACAGCTTCGTACGAGGCAAGAAGATTCGGCATACACTCTGCCATGCCATTGATTACAGCATACAGGCTCTGCCCTGATGCAGTCTTTCTGCCTGTTGATTATGAGGAGTATTCGAGGGTCTCTGAAATAATAATGAGCTCCCTCAGGGATTTTTCTCCAGTAATTGAGGCAGTTGGGATCGATGAGGCATTCCTTGATATATCAGAGATTAATAAACCCCCGGAGGAAATTGCAGAGGAGATCAAAAAGAGGGTTAAAGGTGCGACAGGACTCACCTGTTCCATTGGCATTGCACCTAATAAGCTCCTTGCGAAGATTGCATCAGACATGCAGAAGCCTGATGGCCTTACTATCATTACAGAGAATGACATAGAAACCAGGATATGGCCGCTCGCTGTAAGAAAGCTATGGGGTGTCGGACCAAAGACAGAGGCATATCTGAAAGGTATTGGCATCCAGACAATCGGAGAGCTTGCATCAGTATCACCCGATACACTCATAGGACATTTTGGTGAGTCCCATGGTTCATACCTTTATAAGGCATCAAGGGGCATAGATGAAAGTCCTCTTATAACGCACTGGGAACCAAAATCAATAAGCAGGGAGACTACCTTCCAGAGAGATATAAACAACTTTCAGATAATCGCAAGAAATCTTATAGATATTATAAGGGATGTTGCTGATGACTTAAGACAGAGAGGGTATAAAGGTAGGACAGTTACTGTAAAGATAAGGTTTGCTGATTTTAAGACATATACAAGGGCAAAGACACTAATGAAGCCCACGGACTCTTTGAACGATATAAGATGGGCTGCCTTCCAGTGTCTGAAAAGGATTGAACTAAAGAATAAGGTAAGACTTATCGGGGTAAGAGTCAGCGGGTTGGAGAAAGAAGATTAATTTACTGAATGACAGAATTAAAAGAAGATATGAGTGAAGAATGGGTCGAACTACTTATTATATATGACTCTATAGAGGCAGATATGATAAAAGACCTGCTGGA
>MHER01000138.1:4256-8087 GCA_001805205.1 Nitrospirae bacterium RIFCSPLOW2_12_42_9
GGTGATTAATATCAGGCGTTAATCCCCACGACTGTATGCTGCAGTTTCTTACCGGAATACAATGATAATAATGAAGGTATCAGTGTTATTTTATTAAAGATGATGATTATGGCCTTTTTATTTGTTATAATTTAGTATGACCATTGGTGGACGTTATTACTCTGTTTATTTTGGAAAATGGATTCAATCTTATATTTAAGTTTACAATTTGAGAGTCAAAAAATGGGAAAGAGGTCGATTTATAAAAGATTATTAATATTATCGAATGTTGCAAGTATCAGGTATATGTTATCAATGCTCATTATCTTTGCTTTGTTTACTGTAATACCATCAGTTTCATATTCTTCAGAGCGATGGGCAGCCAGATACCACGGGCAGGAAGATGGCCAGGATGAGGCATCTACCATAGCTGTAGATGCAGATGGGAATGTCTATGTGACCGGGAATAGTTACGGAACTTATGAAACTAAACTTGACTATGCAACGATAAAGTATGATGCCAGTGGCAATCAGCAATGGGAAGCCAGATATAATGGACCGGGAAATAAAGAGGATGTGGCTACTGCAATAGCTGTAGATGCTTCCGGCAATGTCTATGTAACAGGCTATAGTGATGGAACCGGCGGCTATACATATGATTATGCAACGATAATGTATAACGCCAATGGTAACCAACAATGGGTTGCAAGATACAATGGGCCTGGAAATGATTGGGAGCAGGCTATTGCCATAGCGGTTGACGCCTCAGGTAATGTCTATGTAACCGGGTCGAGTTATGGAGAATCTGATACTGGTGTCGATTATGCAACGATAATGTATGATGCTGATGGCAATCAGCAATGGATTGCCAGATACAACGGGCCATTAGGAAATGGCGGCGATTATGCTGCTGCCATATATGTAGATACAGATGGCAATGTCTATGTAACCGGGTCGAGTTATGGAGGATCTGGTACCAAGTATGATTATGCAACTATAATGTATGATGTCAACGGCAACCAGCAATGGGTTGCCAGATATAACGGATCGATAAATAGAGATGATTATGCTGCCGCCATTAATGTCGACACGGCAGGCAATGTCTATGTGACCGGGCCTAGTTATAAAACCTGGAGAAATAGATCTTCTGACTATGCAACGATAAAGTATGATGCCAACGGCAATCAACAATGGGAAGCCAGATACAATGGACCGGGTCAAGATTTCGATGTAGCTGTTGCTGTAGCGGTAGATGCCTCAGGCAATGTCTATGTAACCGGGAATAGTAAAGGTGCCGGTACCGGGTCTGATTTGGCAACGATAAAGTATGATGCCAATGGTAACCAACAATGGGTTGCAAGATACAATGGGCCTGCAAATAGGAGAGATGAAGCCCATGCCTTATTTGTAGATGCATTAGGTAATGTCTATGTAACCGGGAATACTAAGGTATCTCTTTTTATTAGTGACTATTTAACTATAAAGTATCGTACCAATGGTATTCGGCAATGGGTAGCCAGATACAACGGGCCGGTAAATGGTGATGATCGTGCTTATGCTTTAGCATTAGATGAGTCCGGCAATGTCTATGTGACCGGGCATAGTGACGGATTTAATAACACATGGGACTATGTCACAATAAAGTATTCAGAAGATATACATGGATGTATTGATCTGGATTATTCACCTCTTATAAATAAGAAAGTCATACTGAAGCAGAATGGTGAAGAAAACCGGGCCAAAATGACAGATAATAGCGGTTGCTATGGATTTTTCGACGCAGTATCAGGGGATGCGTTTACCGTCCGGATAAACGGTCCTGTCCTGACATCGCCTGTGCCTGAAATAAACGGGTGTGCTGATTTTCAGGGTTCACCCATGGCAGACTGCCAGGTAATACTTATGCAGACTGATGAAACGGATAAGGGGATGAAGACCGATACAGACGGTTGTTATAATTTCACAACCGCTGTTCCGGACAAGAGTTTCAGGGTGCTTATTAAAGGGCCTGTTGTGCCATAAGGGGTCAGTAAAATTGTCTGTAACGTAGGCACGGTTTCAGTCGAGACCGTGATCTGATAGCCATCACCAAACAGGATAAGGGTTCCTCACAATCATAGAAAAAATAAGATGTTACATCATATCCTAAAAATACCCATGACCGAAGATGATGCCTGCAATGGATGCTGCAAGGGATATCATCAGTAGTAACCAGTGCATACGGTTCATTCTGGCAAAGATCGTCTCGATCTCCATTGCTTCACCGCTCTTGGCCATCCTGTCGAGCATTCTTCGGATGATGACAGGCTCCAGGCCGAAGAGCATGATGAACCAGAAGATCCAGATGATGAGCATGAAGAGGAGCGGTATCCCCTTATGGGTAAAGAGGAGCCGGTACCAGCCTGTTAGATAGAGCATTACAAAACCGGTTATACCCACGATCGCATTATAGATCTTGGCCCTCGGGGCGAACCTGTGCTCGATCCCCTGGAAGAAGAGGACTTTCTCCAGAGGGTTCTGCATCCTGATGATCATGGGGAGGACGAACATCGTGACAAAGGCAAGCCCGCCTATCCACAATATGACAGTTACAAGATGGATAATGTGCATTACAGAAAAAAGCATCTATGCCTCCATTATTTAAGTATTAATCTTCTCTCGCGGTCATGTTAATCTCCCTTTATCTTGAATTTGGTGATAACAAGCTCAAATAATCCCTTGCACCATGAATTATACGATGAACCCAGATGATATGGTCTTCAATAATGTAAAAGATAAGATAATTTTGAACAATTAGGAACCTGTATCCCATGCCTGCCAGATCTTCTTCGTTTGGTATCTTCCCAATAAATGGATGAATGGAGAGATTGGATAAGCTCTTCTCAAATTTTCCTGCTGCGGTTTCGGCAGCCGTAGGATTGTCGAGGGCAATATATGTTATTATCTCTTTAATATCTTCTTCCGCAGTTTGTAATAATCGAATAGTATACTTAGATTGCTTCATTCAGCCTTTTTCGTATATCTTTCATTACCTCGGACAGGGTTCTTCCCTTATCACCTGCAGCTTTTTGGGCCTGTGCAACAGCGAGTTTACTGTATAAATCCAGCTTCATTTGTAACTTGCTGTAATGTGCCATAGACATAACAACTAAATCACCTTCGCCGTTTTTGGTGATAAAAATTGGTTCATCGTATTGATGTGCGATTTCTGAGATTTCGTTTGCTTTGTTTCTCAAATCTGAAATAGGTTTAATGACAGGCATATATACCTCCTTGTTTGAGTATCATAATTATATCATTTTAATGATAAAGTCAAGGAGATTTTGCTTGTACCTCTTACTCACGTTCTCTTATGCTTAATAAACGTACCATTATGGTACTCTTCAAATGCAATCTTGAGTTCATCCTGGGTGTTCATAACGATGGGGCCATACCATGCAATAGGTTCATTGATTGGTTTGCCGGATATCAGGAGGAATCTTACAGGTTCGTCTTCTGTTGAAACTATGAATTGATCGCCATCATCAAACAGTATAAGGGTTTCGTTTCCCATAAAGGGATTCCTTTCAATGTCGAAATAGTTAACACCCTCAATCTCATAAGAAAACGGATTTTTCTCTTTGCAGAAATATCCCTTTCCCTCAATAACATATGCAATAACCGTGAGTCCCGGCTTTGTCTGGTGGCTGTATTCGGATTTACCAAGGACAGTAATGTCAAGATACTCAGGCTCGATCACAATGTCCTTAACAGGACCCTGGTGATTACCCAATGTGCCGGAAATGATCTTGATTTTAGTACCATTCCTTAATACCACCTCCGGTATATGCTCGCTTTTTACATCCCGATAAC
>MHER01000139.1:0-11963 GCA_001805205.1 Nitrospirae bacterium RIFCSPLOW2_12_42_9
GATATGCATGAATGGTTTGATTGTAAGAAATGGTGACAATCGCAAGCAATACTATAATGGCAATGGCGATTGGCAGGGATAAATTAAGTGCTGCAGTGCCTGCAAGTATAAGTATAAGCAGAATTTCTTCGGTGGCATACGCAGTAGACGAAAGGGCATCTGAGGCGAAGATGGCAAGACCAACGGCCTTACCAATAGTCTGATGCGGCATTTCCGCAGTATGCAGACGCGGTCCTAATAACAGTCCCTTTAGTGAAAAGGTTTTTCCCCCGGGAGTGCGAACATCAGGCATAATCTTACATACTATACTGGATCTTATGAAATTTTCAAGCTATTCTGCATCTCACAGGAAGAGGATTTATAGTATCTTCCGCTTGCTCCCGAATTTCCTCTACCCCGGCTTCAGGATCAGAACGCTCAGGCCTGGTAAAGTGAGTTCTATGGAGTATGGCCTCCCCTGCCAGGGTAAATCTACTGCCAGGACACCTCCTGAGTTACCCATGTTTCCGCCGCCATATATCTCAGAATCGCTGTTTATCAATTCCCGGTAAAAACCTGATCGTGGTACTCCAATCCTGTAAGGGAACCTCGGTACCGGGGTAAAGTTGCAGACAAAGATCAGTATGTCATCGGGATTCCTACCTCTCCGCAAAAAGGACATTACGCTATTATCTGCATCATGGAAGTCTATCCATTCAAATCCAGTATATTCAAAATCTATCTCAAATAATGAAGGCTCTCTTCTGTAAACATGGTTAATATCTTTTACAAATCTCTGTAATTTCTGATGCGGCTCATACTGGAGCAGGTGCCAGTCAAGGCTCTGTGCACAATTCCATTCAACCCACTGACCTATCTCACCACCCATGAATAGGAGTTTTTTCCCGGGATGCCCGAACATGTAACCGTATAGCGCCCTCAGGTTTGCAAACCTCTGCCAGAAATCTCCGGGCATCTTGTCGAGCAATGCCCTCTTTCCATGAACCACCTCATCATGTGAAAGCGGGAGTATAAAGTTCTCATGGAATGCATAGAGGAGGGAAAATGTGAGACCTCCCTGGTGATATTTCCTGTGGACAGCCTCTTTGGATATGTATTCCAGTGTATCGTGCATCCAGCCCATATTCCATTTGAACCCAAAACCAAGACCTCCAAGATAAGTCGGCCTTGATACCATCGGCCATGCAGTAGACTCCTCTGCCACTGCCATTATCCCGGGAAAATATCCATAGAGTAATGCATTAAGCTCCTTAATAAAATCTATGGCCTCGAGGTTTTCCCGTCCTCCATACCTGTTTGGAAGCCACTCCCCCTCATTGCGTGAGTAATCCAGATAAAGCATTGATGCCACTGCATCCACCCTTATCCCGTCTATATGATATTTCTCAAACCAGAATACGGCATTGGAGATGAGAAAGTTCTTTACCTCGTTCCGGCCATAATTAAATATCAGCGTACCCCATTCCTTATGTTCTCCTACCCTCGGATCAAAGTGCTCGTAAAGAGCAGTACCATCAAACCATGCAAGGCCGTGTGCATCCTTGGGGAAATGCCCCGGCACCCAGTCGAGTATCACACCTATCCCATTCTGATGGCAATGATCCACAAAGTACATAAAGTCTTCAGGGCTTCCGTAACGGCTTGTGGGTGCAAAATATCCGATAACCTGATAGCCCCATGAACCATCAAAGGGGTGTTCTGCCACTGGTAAAAGCTCTATATGGGTAAAGCCCATCTCCTTCACATAATCTACCAGTTCATGCGCCAACTCTCTGTATGTAAGAAATTTTTGGTCCTCCTCCGGTCTTCTTCGCCATGAGCCAAGGTGTACTTCATATATAGAGACAGGTTCATGGTGGAGATTCCTTCCGGGACGTTCATCTATCCATTTTGAATCACCCCATTGATAACGATCCACATCATGCACTATAGTGGCACTCTTTGGCCTCATCTCGAAAAAAAACCCATAAGGGTCGCTCTTTAATAAAATCAGGTCATCTGTTGTCTTTATCTCAAACTTATAGATCTCCCCTTCAGAGAGGCCCGGAATAAAGAGCTCCCATACACCCGAGCTCCCTAACACCCTCATCGGATGTCTCCTTCCGTCCCATCCATTGAAATTTCCAATAACACTCACACGCCTGGCATTTGGCGCCCAGACTGCAAAATAAACTCCATTTATCCCATCCACAGTCATTATATGCGACCCTAATCTCCTGTAAACGAAATGGTTCTTACCTTCAGAGAAAAGGTGAAGGTCGTAATTACTCAATATTGGCAAAAAAGAGTATGGATCAAAGGCATCCCTGATATTTCCAGAGTGATCAACTATTCTTAACCTGTATTTGAATACCTTCTCCCTCTCTTCTATTGCTATCTCATACAATCCTTCGGCATGAATCCTTTCCATTGGATAAGATATATTTTCTCTTTCATTATCAACCACAGAGATTGTGCGGGCCTCAGGTATAAAGGCCCTGACTGTAATCATCATCCTGCCATGCCGTTCTACAGGGTGCATCCCAAGATACGAGAAAGGGTCATGGTGATTACCATGTATTATATATTCCATATCTTTATTCATACATTTGTTTCCTCCATTAACAACCCACTACTCTATCTTTATTACACAGGTACCTGCAATGAGATCATGGAGCCCGCGCTTATTCCTGTCCACTGCTATCATAACAAATCCGAGACCTGCTAACAAAAAGGATATAAAATATCCTATATATCTTAGAAATGCCCTTCCGTAGCTAATCGGCTCACCTGAAAACCTGACGACTTTTAACCTTAGTAACCTCTTCCCGGGTGTCTGTCCGTCCCATCCGGTAAAGAGTGTAAAGTAAAACGGCCCGAAGAATATGCCAATAAAAAATCCGAAGATAGTAGCTATCTGCTCCACATCCTCAGCAGGGATGTCTCTTGTCAGTCCACCAAGCCCTGTTGCAAGTCCTGCAACAAACGCAAGAAATGCCGTTGCAAAAAATATTATTATATTGTCTATGCCAAAGGCCACACACCTTATCCAGAAGCCACCCTTAGCCACTGCATGAATATCAACAACATCCCCTGATTCCAAATTCGCCTCACACTTAGGACAGGTCTCAAAATCAAAGCTCGTATAACCACATCTGGGGCAACGCATATTTTGGGTAGTATTCTACATCAAGCAATAAAGAATGGGAAGCGATTTTTAAGAAGGAAAAGGATATTGGGGTCAGGTCTTGCATTTTGACATGTCAAAATGCAAGACCTGACCCTCTATACTACGATACTACATTAAATATCAAAATAGAGGTTGAATTCATAAGGATGGGGCCTTAACCTTATGGCATCCACCTCTTTTGCCCTCTTATAATTAATCCATGTCTCGATTACATCCTCTGTAAACACCCCGCCTTTTAACAGAAAATCTTTATCATTTTCCAGATGGGAAAGTGCCTCGTCGAGTGAACCCGGTAATGACGGTATCTCTGTCAGTTCCTCCGGTTTCATGTCATAGATGTCCTTATCAAGCGGTGCACCCGGGTCTATCTTGTTCTCTACGCCATCCAGCCCTGCCATCAACATTGCTGAAAATGCCAGGTAGGGATTACACGAGGCATCAGGGAACCTTACCTCTATCCTCTTGGCCTTTGGACTTGCCGAGTACATAGGGATTCTTACTGAAGCGCTCCTGTTTCTGCTTGAGTAAGCAAGATTCACAGGGGCCTCAAAACCAGGCACCAACCTTCTGTAAGAGTTAGTGGTTGGAGATGTGAGGGCAGCAAGTGCATGTGCATGTTTGAGTATGCCTCCGATATAATAGAGGGCAGTCTGGCTGACACCTGCATATTCATTACCTGCAAAAAGCGGCTTCCCATTTTTCCAGAGGCTCTGGTGTGTATGCATGCCGGACCCGTTATCCCCGAAGAGGGGTTTAGGCATGAACGTAGCTGTCTTATTATGCATGCGGGCCACCATCTTTACTACGTATTTGTATATAAGCAGCTTATCAGCAACACGTGTCAGTGAATCAAACTTCATATCAATCTCATTCTGGCCCGCGGTTGCCACCTCATGATGCTGGGCCTCGATCTCGATGCCGCATTTCTGCATTGCAAGCACCATCTCTGACCTGAGGTCCTGCATCGTATCCATTGGCGGTACAGGAAAGTATCCTTCCTTATAACGCGGCTTATAGCCCAGATTTGGATTTTCCATCCTCCCTGTATTCCACTGCCCCTCTGCTGAATCTACAAAATAGTAACCGCAGTGCTCATTCTGCTCATACCGGATATCATCAAACACAAAGAACTCTGCCTCAGGTCCCATGTAGCAGGTATCAGCTATCCTTGTGGATTTTAGATATGCCTCTGCCTTCTGCGCAACATAACGCGGGTCTCTGCTATAGTGTTCCCTTGTTATAGGGTCCTGTATATTACAGATCATGGTAAGAGTAGGATGTTCAGAGAATGGATCCATCAATGCTGTATCAGGATCAGGTATTACCAGCATATCACTGTGATGGATAGCCTGCCATCCACGGATGCTCGAACCATCAAACCCGAATCCGTCTTCAAATGATGAAACTTCTAAGGCGCTGATTGGAACAGAAAAGTGCTGCCACAGACCAGGAAAATCCATAAACCTTAAATCTACCATTACTGCCTTGTTTTTCTTAGCAAACTCTAATACCTCACGCGATGTCATCTTCTGCTTACCTCCTTTTCTGATTAAGGGTTAATATATTTTCACTATAATCTATATTTATTCGTTATAGGGACCCTCCAGTCTTTCCCGAATGCCCTTGGTGTTATCTTAATGCCGGGCGGGGCCTGCCTTCGCTTATACTCGCTCTTGTCCACCATAGATATAACCTTTGCCACAGTATCCTCCTTATATCCCATTGCCACGATCTCTTTAAAAGACCTGTCCTCCTCAACATATGCATAAAGGATGGGGTCCAAAATCTCATATACAGGAAGTGTATCTGAGTCCTTCTGCCCTGGACGAAGCTCTGCAGTCGGTTCCTTTGTAATTACCCTGTTGGGTATAGGTGAATTTCCATATTTATATGCCGTATTCCTGTATCGGGTAAGCTCATATACGAGGGTCTTTGGCACATCTTTTATAACTGCAAACCCTCCGGCCATATCGCCGTAAAGGGTGGCATATCCAACACTCATCTCACTCTTGTTCCCTGTGGTAAGCACAAGCCAGCCAAATTTATTGGATAAGGCCATTATTATATTTCCCCTGATCCTTGCCTGTATATTTTCCTCTGTTACATCAGCCTTTTTCCCGCTGAACTTCTCTGATAGAGTTGACAGATAGGATTTGAATATATCGTGAATAGGAATTGTGAGAAACCTTATACCCAGGCTATTTACCAACTTATGAACATCCTCTCTGCTATCCGGCATTGTGTACCCGGATGGCATGAACACACCTGTTACATTATCTTTTCCAAGGGCGTCAACAGCGATAACTGCAACAAGGGCTGAGTCAATCCCACCGCTCAGTCCTATAACAACATTTTTAAACCCATTTTTTCTGATATAATCCCTTGTACCGAGCAGGAGCGCCTGATATATCTCACCCACTCTATCAAGAGGTTCAATAACACGATGTGTAAGTTGCGGCCTCTTCTTTCCTGTTTTTGCTTTAGACACCTCGGTAACGGAAACCCTGGATATTGCCTCTGCAGAAAACATCCTTGCCCTTCTCCTCGGATCATGAAGTCTCGCCAGCTCTACCATTCTTAAGTCTATATCAGCCACAACAAGGTCTTCTTCAAACTGCCTGCCCCGGGCCATTAACTCACCCTTTGGATTAAACAACATGCTATGGCCGTCAAATACAAGCTCATCCTGGCCTCCAACCATGTTAGTGTAAGCAATATATACAGCATTGTCAGAGGCACGTGTTGATACCATACGCTCCCTGAACTGCCACTTACCTGCATGATAGGGAGATGAATTTATATTGATAATGAGCTGGGCACCTGCCAGGGTCTGATTCATGCACGGCCCTTCAGGATACCATATATCTTCACAGATATTGATCCCTACAGGAATTCCCAAAATCGTGAAGATGGGGCAGTCTGTCCCGCTCTTAAAATACCGCTTCTCATCAAAGACGCCATAATTAGGGAGATAGTTTTTATGATAAATACCTTTTATCTCACCTTTACTTATCACTGCTGCGGCATTATAGATATCATCGCTCTTATCTATAAAGCCAACTACAACAACGATATCAAGACCGGCTGTCTTCTTTGCTATCCGCTTAAGGGAGTTATAGTTGTCTTCAACAAACTTTGGTTTTAATAGCAGGTCTTCAGGGGGATAACCTGATATTGCAAGCTCCGGAAAAGATATCAGATCAACCCCCTGTTTCCCTGCATCCTCTATAAAGCGGACTATCCTTTTTACATTCCCTTCAAAGTCACCAACACTCGCATTTATCTGTGCCAAACCGATACGGATAGTGCTCATATATATATTCCCCCCTCCCCATATCAATTCTATATATTATGGGAAGAGGGGATTAGAGAGGGGGTTATATAGCGTCTTCCCCTCTCTCCCCTGTACGAATCCTGACAACCTCTTCTATATTCGTGATAAAGATTTTACCGTCACCGATCCTGCCGGTCTTTGCCGTATTAACGATAGTCTCTATAACCTTTTCCAGCATATCATCAGTAATCACCACTTCAATCTTTATCTTCGGCAGGAAATCCACTACATACTCTGCCCCCCTGTAGAGCTCTGTATGTCCCTTCTGCCGTCCAAATCCTTTTACCTCTGTTACAGTATTCCCTTTGATCCCTATTTTGTTCAGTGCATCCTTAACCTCATCCAACTTAAAGGGTTTTATTATTGCCTCAACCTTTTTCATTTGATACCTCCAGATTTAATATAATCTACACAAGAATTTTCCAAAACAAAGTAACAAATGTGTAATAAAATGTAAAGATATTTTTATCCTAAGCCTCGTGTGGTTGTAGTCCCAACAAAATCCGGGTATGCCTGTAACCCATGTTCGCCAATATCAAGGCCTTCGCGTTCTTCTTCTTCAGCCACCCTCAAGCCCATTACAGCCTTTATAATAAGCCAGAAAATAACACTGACTATTACTGCGTACACACCAACCACTACAACGCCTTTAATCTGCGCAATCAACTGCGCTGCCCCTCCACCGTAAAATAATCCCTTGATACCGCCGATATCTGCAGCAAATAGTCCAAGAGATAAGGTGCCCCATACTCCATTGACAAGATGTACAGAAAGAGCCCCCACAGGGTCATCTACCCTTATCTTATCAAAGAAGAGAACCGCATAGACTACAAGGAGACCGGCAACTACTCCTATAATAAATGACCCGCCCGGGGTTACCCAGTTGCACGGGGCTGTGATTGCCACAAGCCCTGCAAGGATTCCATTTATAACCATACTCAAATCCGGCTTACCAAGGGTAATAAAAGAGGCAAAGGTCGCTGCAACTCCTCCAACAGCGCCTGCCATACAGGTATTTATAGTTACCCTGGCAATGGCATCAGCGTCAGCCGCCATCGTGCTTCCTGGATTAAAACCAAACCAGCCGAACCAGAGGACAAACATGCCCAGAGTAGCCATACTCATGTTATGGCCAGGGATAGCATTAACTTTACCATCCCGTGTATACTTTCCTATCCTCGGCCCAAGTATAATAGCCCCCATTAATGCAGCCCACCCACCTACACTGTGGACAACTGTGGAGCCTGCAAAATCGAGAAATGGTGTCTTCATAGTCGCAAGCCATCCACCACCCCATATCCAATGGCCCACAACCGGATAAATAAAAATAGCCATTACAGCAGAAAATACAAAGAATGAAAAATACTTAATCCTTTCTGCAACAGCACCGGAGACGATCGTTGCCGCAGTCCCGGCAAAGACCAATTGGAAGATAAATTTGGCAAAGAGCGGCACACCGGTCCAGCTCAATGAGGCAAATATCCCTGAATATGCATCACCTGTTGCAGGGCTGTTATCTGCACCGGCCAGGAACCAACCTGCGGTTCCAAAGAATGAATTACCATCTGCAAACATAAGCCCAAAACCTATTGCCCAGTAAAAGACAACAGTAACACAGAAGACTATGACATTCTTTGAAAGTATATTTACCGTATTCTTTGAACGGCATAAGCCGGACTCTACTGTAGCAAATCCAAGGTTCATAAAGAACACCAAAAATGCCGTAATAAGAACCCAGACCGTATCTGCAGCAATCTTTGCATCCCAGCCCGGTGCCGCAGCGGCCTCAGCAGGTGCTGCTTCAGCAAGTGCAGGGGCAGCCTGCTCAGCCCCCTGCTCTATAGATGCTCCACCTGGCGGTGCAGAAGGCTCTTCAGCCATAACCCATGCAGATGACAAGATAAGTATCGTGCATACCGCCAATATAAGTTTTAAAAATCTTTCCATCTCAAAATCCCTCCTTGTTCTCCAAAATTTTCAGACTACTCCATCCAAAACTCATCATTTTTTCTTAAATACATCAAAATCAATATCTACCTGCATAGTGAATGTATCTCCCGGGAGAACATTATCATTAGTCTGATCAACATATCCAAATATCACGGCTGTATTAGGTGCAAATTTCCAGGCAAATCCGTAACTGAGTGCACCAACGCTGCTCTCTCCGCCCATATAATCTATTGCAACCCACAGGTTTTCCGATACCTCGCTTAATGTCCTCTCCCAGCAGAGGAGGATGCCATTTTCGGAGGACTTCGCTTTTTCATCTACAAGCAGTTTCTCATTGCCTGTGTAGAAGCCAGCCGATACCCTGCCAAAGTTTCCGATCGTCTTTGCAGCCTTTGCATAAAGGATGTTATAATCTGTACCCGGCTTAGTCGGGTCCACAGTGTTATCGCCTCCTGTTTTAGTTCCTATGGAATATGCTCCAACAGCTATAGCCGGAAACAATTCGCCATATGCACCCTCTGGCACACCGACTTTGGCATTGAGGTATAAAGGATATTGTCCTTCTATGTGATCAAATCCAACCTCAAGTCCGATCTTCTCGTGTGGAAGGACCCCAACGGTCAGGCCAAGGTTTGTTATGGTTCCAGGCCTATCATCAACTCCATCATCCTCTGTTCCCTCTAAATCGATAATATC
Organism: Nitrospirae bacterium RIFCSPLOW2_12_42_9; assembly: GCA_001805205.1. Classification (GTDB taxonomy): domain Bacteria; phylum Nitrospirota; class 9FT-COMBO-42-15; order HDB-SIOI813; family HDB-SIOI813; genus HDB-SIOI813. The sequence continues at coordinate 9,150 of MHER01000139.1, forward strand.
TAATTTTTTTACTGGCACATAGATATCACTTGTGATATGCGCTACCCCATACGCCTGGATATCAGTAGATGGCGCCCAGACATGTGTAGATGGCGTCGCATAGACTGTCCCAGCGCCTAACAATGCTGCAAGACTTAATACACCAAGAATTTTAGTTACTCTCTTCATCTTCCCTCCTCCTTCTGTTTTGGTTTAAGTGTTATACCGTACTTCTTAATCTTATAGCCCAGCATCCTCTGACTTATACCGAGCCTCTCCGCAGCCTTAATCTGGATCCACCCAACATCCTCCAAAGCCTTTAGTATGTAAGTCTTCTCAACCTCTGCAATGATCTTTCTTAATCCTATTCCTCCATCCTGTTTAAATGTGAAGGGACTATCTTCCCGCTCAACTGAATCGTCTTGCGATATGTAGTCCTTGTTTGGACTATTCAACATGGGAAGGGTATAATACAAGTTATATGCCATAGTTTTCTTGTATTCTGAACTGTTTGATTTTAAAAGGTATTATTGATAGTAAGGTTCTTTTTGCTTCAATAAAAATAAATACAAAATTGTAACAATGGTAGGGTGTTTTTACAAAATTGTAAGCATATTTCTGGCTGGCGAGTAAAAGGGGTACTCCCCTTTTTTCTTTTTTATACAAACCATACACCGGCATCAGACTTGAAAAACTTTTCAAGTGGAATACCGCCCTCCCCGACAAGGAGCGCATTAGCATCAGGATAAATGCGACGGAAATGCTCCAATCCCGACAGCTTTCCGGTCCTTCCACCTTTCACCTCTATTGCCCAGGATTTCGATCCCCGTGTGACAACAAAATCAACCTCTCTGTCGCCTTTACGCCAGTATGTAATGGTGTATTCTACTCCTGAAAGGCTGTTGCACAGGTGTGCGCCTACTGCATTTGCAACAAGTCGGCCCCACCATGCCGAATCTCCTACAGCATCACGAAATCTCTTTGTTGACAGGGCATTTATCAAGGCATTATTCCAGAGTATCAGCTTAGGGCTGCTGCCGCGTTTCCGCACTTGCCCCTTCGAGTATGCCTCAATGCCGCTCACGAGAAATGCCGACTCAAGAAGCTTCAGGTAATGGGCAAGGGTCGTAGTATTGCCTGCATCCTGCAACTGTCCAAGCATCTTATTATAGGAAAATATCTGTGATGGAAATGTCGCAGACAGGGCAAACAGATGTCGCATGAGGGCAGGCTTGGCAATTCTACTCATCTGGAATACATCACGCGCCAATACCGTCTCAATGAGAGAATCCGATACATACCTCTTCCATTGCTGCTCGTCCTTAACAAAGGCAGCAGCGCCTGGATACCCTCCGAAATAAAGCCACTGCCTCATATTCCAGCCGAATGCATCAGCACATTCTTTAAATGACCAGTGCATACATCTGTGCAGCAAAAACCTCCCTGAAAGGCTTTCAGTAAGCCCTTCCTGAAGCAAAAGCGCAGATGACCCAAGCACAAGAAGCCGTATATCATAATTACTTCGCCTGCCCTGGTCCCAGTAGTATTTTAGAGTTTCGCTCCAGCCCCTTACCTTCTGAATCTCGTCAAGCACAAGGATTACAGGTTTCCTATACCTATCGCATTCAACCTGGGCAAGACGCCAGTTTGTCTCAATCCATTCAGGCCCTGGAGGCAAGGGGCTGTCCGCTGTTGCATAAACAGACGGGAAGTGTAATTTCTGCATCACCTGGTCTGCAATAGTCGTCTTGCCAACCTGACGGGGACCGGTAAGCGCCTGAAATACCGGCATGCGGTTTTTAAGCACCTTCACAAGCGCTTGAACAATAGACCGGGTGAACATTATATTGTATCATTACAGTAAACAGGATGGTTTGTCAATAATTACTCAATAATAATTTATTTTTACTCACTGACTGAGTAATTAATGGTAGTGGGATTTGTTATGGAACAAAAAAGAACATGCCCCGCATCATGGTAACAGGGTAAATAAATTACAATGATTTGGCTTTATAATAGAAAAATGTTTTCTATCAGTGGTGAGTATCTTAGTTGCTTTCAATCTTTCTGATATGGCTATCAAAGAGGCATCTACAAGACCAATATTATGATCTTTATACTTAGTTAACACCTCAATACAACGAGCAAGATCAACAATAGTAAAATGTTCTATTGTAATTTCCCTGTTCATTAAGGAATTGATAAATTTTATCTCAGCAGATTGCCCAAGAAATGTATTGAGGAGATAGCATGCCTCAGGAATTACTGTTGATGGTATTATTAATTTTCCATTAAAATCTGTTAAGAAATCTACGGACCGTTTATGCCATGCATCCTTTTCGTCTGCTAATGCAAAGATGATTCCTGTATCAAGAATTACTGCATCTATTTTAAAAACTTTTTCCAAAGCATTTCCTCATGATTTTCAGCAATATCCTTCCTGCCGCTATTTCCTATACCGATAAATGATAATTTTTTCTTTTTCTGTCTTTTCTGGTTGATATAATTCTGCATAGCCTCTCTTATGACATCTGCTATACTCTTATTTTCTTCCTTTGAGATATCTTTGATCTCTTTGAACAACTCTTCTTCAGCAAATATAGTGGTTCTTTTCATCTCTTTTCCCCCTTGGTGTAACATATATGATATATTACATATGCATTGTTGTCAATTTCTCCAAAGATTAATGATCTTGGTTAAGGTTTTGTTGACTTATTATTTATTTCTAATTATACTCTGCATCGGTAATTAGTTATATTAATACATGAAAGGGGGTGGAAACCGGTATTTCGGTATTTTGATGTAACTTAAGGATTAAACATAGTCGCTAAAATT
>MHER01000139.1:11975-12761 GCA_001805205.1 Nitrospirae bacterium RIFCSPLOW2_12_42_9
AGGAATTTGGATGGCACTTTTATCAACTCCATTTAATAATTCATCAAAAGATATTGGTAATGGTTTGATTTTCATGTTTCCTAAAGGCATGATGGATTCTTCCATTGCATCGGGATATGAAATATCTTCTGCGCTGTCCGTATTCTCTTCTTCGCTATCCCTCCGATTTTCATTCCACTTTGCGTATTCGTGACTGGAAATTTTAGTGAGCTCAATCGGCTTTAAACCTATTAATTCTTGTCCCTTTTGAGTTAAATACCAAATTCTTTTGCTTTTTTTAATATACCCGCCTTTCACAAGACCGATCGTCCAGAAACGGAAAACGATTGTCCATCGTACACGATTTTCACCATAATTTCCTGATTCAAATTTTGTAAATGGAACAAGACGTTTTTCCATTACCTTAACCAAATCTCGAGATGGTAAATTATCTCCGTTTTCATGGAGAATTTCTATGGCGGTTTTTAGGTAGGTACCTATCCTTTCTAGAGGTATTTCGCGCATGTATTTATAATACACTTTTTCAAAGATTTCAAAAGGGTTTCTATATTTTCAATAATATAAATAATCTCAAAAAACATAAAACTCGAAAGCAAACAAAAACTCCTCCGATGCACATCGGGGGTTTTTTGAAAGTAACCGCAAAAAATTACATTTGCTGTCCGGCGTTGCAGAGTTTGCAGTAGCCCTTGTGGATATCATTGACTTTTCATCAATATTTATGATAGACTGAATTCGTAGGAGCAATCCTACTAATCACGCGGTCCCGCCCAAAGCGGGATTTTC
>MHER01000140.1 GCA_001805205.1 Nitrospirae bacterium RIFCSPLOW2_12_42_9
TATCACTCAGAAAGATGGGGATTAAGAGATAAAAAATATAAATGGCTTCTGAATAAAGAGATAAGTACAACAAAGTGGAAAAAGTTAAAACCGGTCAGTCCCTATTATTTCTTTATACCGAGGGATGAGAAGGGTAAGGAGGACTATGAAAGATATTGGAAGCTTACAGATATTTTCCCTGTAAATATAACAGGTATAGTGACATCCAGAGACCATTTTGTAATTGATTTTGATAAAGAGGCTTTGAAAAGACGCATAGTGATGTTTAGAAATTTATCACTTTCTGATGAGCATATTAAAAATATGTTTAAATTAAAAGATACACGTGGTTGGAAGATTACCAATGCAAGAAGAGAATTGGCAAATAATAGAAACTGGGATGATTATTTCTCAAAAATACTCTATCGTCCTTTTGATATCAGAGAGATTTATTATACACCTATTATGATAGACTGGGGTCGCCCAGATGTTATGCGACATATGATGCACGAAAACCTTTCACTCTGTTTCATGAGACAGGTTTCTCTGGATGAGGATTATACCCATTTCTTTGTCAGTGAATACATAGTCGACAACAGGACATTTTTAAGCAGCAAAGGGATTATTCAACAGGCGCCATTGTATCTATATTATGAAAAAAATAGGCCCAAGAAGAGATTTTCAGGAAGTGCAATGATGCTCTTTGAACCAGAGACTGATTATAATGTAAAAAAACCAAATATATCTGCTCCGCTTCTGGAAAAATTAAATGCAGAGTTCAAAAAGATCCCTGCCCCTGAACAGATCTTTTATTACGTTTATGCAGTTCTATATTCAAATACTTACCGGATAAAATATACTGAGTTCTTGAAAATTGATTTTCCCAGAGTTCCTTTTACAAAAGACTACAGACTCTTTATAAAAATGGCAGAGTATGGAAAAGACCTTGTAGAAATCCATCTGTTAAAATCAAAAGAATTAAACAGGCCCATTGCCAGATTTCATGGCGAAGGTGATAACAGAATGAAAAAGCAGCAATATGATCCAGATAACAAGAGGGTGTATATTAACAGCAATCAATTCTTTGATGGCATAGAGAATGAGGTTTGGGAGTATCAGATTGGTGGTTATCAGGTTTGCGACAAATGGCTCAAAGACAGAAAAGACCATAAATTATCATTAGATGAGATAAAACTGTACTGTAAAATTGTTACGGCCATAAAAAAGACAGTGACGGTTCAAAGAGAAATAGACACGTTATATCCTGATATTGAAATAGACCTGTAAGGGTATTTATCTTGGTAAGTAGTAATAATAAAAACACTGAGGGTTAGTTATGAAGACTTATCGTGAAGAGTTGTGGTTTGAGATCAAGACAAGGCGTGCATATATCAACATAACACCTAAGGTTGAAGAGGTTTTGAGAAAGAGCGGGGTGCATGAGGGCCTGTGTCTGGTCAATGCAATGCATATAACAGCGAGTGTCTTTATCAATGATGACGAACAGGGGCTGCATCAGGATTATGATGATTTCCTTGAACGGCTTGCACCGCACGAACCAGTCTCTCAATACAGGCATAACCGGACAGGTGAAGACAACGGGGATGCACATATAAAACGGCAGTTCATGGGTCGTGAGGTTGTGGTGGCTGTTACTAATGGAAAACTCGATTTTGGCCCCTGGGAACAGATATTCTACGGTGAGTTTGATGGAAGAAGACGTAAGAGGGTGCTTGTCAAGGTTATCGGGGAATGAGAATAGTGGGAAATAAATAAGTATGATGACACCCGCACCATTTCTTTAAAATATGTCTGGAAATAATCCCTTTCAATTGAAATTTATCCATCTATAGGTTATCATGTCTTTATGAAAGGGATATTCATTACCTTTGAAGGGATTGAGGGGTGTGGCAAGACCACACAGGCCCATCTCCTTGCCGGATATCTTGAAGAACAGGGATACAAGGTACTGAAGACCAGGGAGCCTGGCGGTACTGAGATTAGTGAGGCTGTCAGGGAGATCCTCCTTTCCAATGATTTTGTCAAGATGCATCCGCATACCGAGGTGCTTCTTTACCTTGCCAGCAGGGCACAGCATATATCAGATAAGATAAAACCGGCATTAGAGAAAGGCATGATAGTAATAAGTGACAGATTTTCTGATTCTACCTTTGTTTATCAGTGTTATGTCAGGGGTATAGATTATCAAATAGTTGAGGAAATGAACAGCTTTACGACTGAGGGGATCTCTCCGGATATTACTTTCGTGTTGGATTTAGAGCCTGAGGAAGGGCTAAGGCGTGCGGTGTCTCGGAACCAGAAACATTCACGTAAAGAGGACAGGATGGAAAAGGAGTCTCTTGAGTTTCATCAGAAGGTCAGAGAGGGTTATCTTAAGATGGCAGAGAGATATCCGGACAGGATACATGTAATCAGTTCAAACAGGGATAAGACAGAAGTCCAGGAAGAGATCAAGGGTATAGTTGGACGAATCTTATCTCAAAGAGGGTTTCCGGGGTAATGGGTTTTGATGAGATAAAAGGACAGGACCGGGCAATAAAGATACTAAGGCAGGTCATAAACAATAAACATCTTGCCCATGCATATCTTTTCCATGGCCCGGATGGTGTTGGAAAAAAGAAGGCAGCTATAACATTTGCAAAGGCATTGAACTGTGCTGATTTTGAAGATGATGTGTGCGATATCTGTGTCTCGTGCCGTAAGATCAATCAGGGTATTCACCCTGATGTAACTCTGATACAAACAGAGAAGGGTGAGATAAAGATAGGAGAGATAAGGAATATAATCAAGGGGATGATCTATAAACCATTAGAGGCAAAGAATAGGATTGTAATTGTTGATGAGTCAGAGAGGTTTAATTTATCCGCCTCTAATGCATTTCTTAAAACACTTGAAGAACCACCTGCAGATACAGTGATAATACTTGTAAGTTCGAATCCTGACATGCTGCCTCAGACTGTGCTCTCGAGGTGTCACAGGATTGCCTTCAGTAATATTCCCACCAGGACACTGACAGATATTCTTATTGAAAAAAACGGTTTAACACCGGTTGCTGCGGACCATATAGCCAACCTGGCCAATGGGAGCGTCAGCAAGGCATTATCCCTTTCATCAGAGGAGGTTCAGGGGATAAGGATGGATATACTCTCTGTTCTTAGCGGGAAGGGTAATGTAAAAGGAAATTTATTTGATCTGGCTGAACAGTATTCAAAGGACGAGAAGATATTTTATGAGGCATTAGACTGGATTTACACATACTTCAGAGATATAATCATGATGAAGGTACAGAGTGATTTAAACCTCATCATCAACAGGGATTTCTATGATCATATGATATCCCTGAAAGAGAAGATTTCTCTGGAGACACTGCTTGATATAATTGAATATATTAAATCTGTCTATAAAGGTCAGGAAAGGAATATGAACAGACAACTTGCATTGGATGTTTTAGGAATAAAGATTATGAGGAGTATTGCATAAATATATAACAATTAATGGAGAACAGCTATGGAAGTGGAAAATACAGTAGCAGAGAGTCCTGTAATAAAGATAGTTGGTATCAGACTCAGGGATCAGGGGATGATTGTACACTATGATCCTCAGGATTTCAATTTCAGGATAGGAGATAATGTAATAATAGAGACTGATAGCGGGGAGGGGATTGCGAGGGTTGCCTCCCTTCCGAGATATGTTCTTAAGGTCTTAAACAACAGGCCCCTGAAAAGGGTCCTGAGATTACCCACGCCTGAAGATCTTGCAAGGTTACAGGATCATTCAGGTATGGAGAAGGATGCCTACTCATACTGCCTTGAGCGCATCAAAGGCAGAAACCTTCCCATGAAACTGATAGAGGTTGAATACACCTTTGATGAAAGTAAGATCATATTCTATTTTACCTCTGATACACGTGTGGACTTCAGGGAACTTGTTAAGGATCTTGCCTACAAATTTAAGGCAAGGATAGAACTAAGGCAGGTAGGCATAAGAGATGGGGCGAGGATGATCAGTGGTTATGGGCTGTGTGGCCTGCCGCTTTGCTGCGGGACTTTTTTAATGGAGTTTGAACCTGTGTCTATAAGGATGGCGAGGGATCAGGACATGGTGATTAATCCTGTAAAGATATCCGGGATGTGCGGCAGACTTATGTGCTGTATAGCCTTTGAACATGGGGTTGAAGATGAGAAAGGGTAAGTATATTACTACACCTATATATTATGTTAATGATATTCCGCACATAGGACATGCCTATACAACCATAGCTGCGGATGTGTATGCTCGGTATCAGCGTATGTGCGGCCATGATGTCTTCTTCCTTACAGGTACAGATGAACATGGTCAGAAGGTCCAGGAGGCAGCAGGAAGACAGGGTAGAAAGCCGCAGGAATATGTTGATGAGATGGTTGAAAGATTTCAGGGACTTTGGGCAGTGCTTAATATCTCAAATGATGATTTTATACGTACAACAGAGGAGAGGCATATCAAAGTAGTCCAGGGTGCATTAGACATACTATATAAAAAGGGGGAGATATATCTTGACTCCTATGAAGGATGGTACTGCCTTCCGGATGAACGCTTCTGGATGGAGAAGGACCTGAAAGAGGGCAAATGCCCTGACTGCGGCAGGGGAGTGGAGCATATTACTGAGAGCAACTATTTTTTCCGCATGAGTAAATATCAGGATTGGCTTATTGAATATATAAAGAGTCATCCTGACTATATCCAGCCTGTTTCAAGAAAGAATGAAGTGCTTGGTTTCCTCCGGAACCCGCTTGGAGACCTCTGTATCTCCCGTCCAAAATCGAGACTTAGCTGGGGCATACCATTACCATTTGACAATAACTATGTTACCTATGTCTGGTTTGATGCCCTTGTAAACTATATTTCAATCCCTGGTTTTATAACAGATATGGAGAAGTTCAGTAAATGGTGGCCTGCTGATTTTCACCTGATCGGAAAGGATATATTGACCACCCATTCTGTATACTGGTCAACCATGCTGAGGGCACTTGATATTGAGCCGCCAAAAAGCATATTCGCACATGGCTGGTGGACTGTTGAAGGCGAGAAGATGTCAAAGAGCGTGGGTAATGTCGTTAATCCGTTCGATATAATAAAGGAATTTGGTGTAGACCCCTTTCGATATTTTCTAATGCGTGAGGTGACACTCGGGCTGGATGGCGATTTTTCAAGAGAGGCAATGGTGAACAGGATCAATGCCGATCTTGCAAATGATATTGGCAATCTCCTGAGCAGGACAATCTCCATGATAGAGAAGTATTTTGACGGGCAAATACCATCACCTTCTTCAGAAGAATCTTCTTTGGATACGGAATTAAAGAGAGCTGCAGAAGGATTATACGGTAAGGTAGAGAGATTTATGGAGAGGCTTGAATATAATAAGATACTCAGCTCGGTCTGGGAGATAATAGGTTCAGGGAACAGATACATCGATGAATCAGCACCATGGACACTGGCAAAGGACGAGACAAAGAAGGGCAGGCTTGCAACAGTCATTTATAACTCTGCGGAACTGTTGCGTATAATCAGCCTCTATATCAATCCCTATATGCCTGACGCAGCAATAGAAATGTGGTTTCAACTTGGGGTAAAAGAAGATATTATTGCAGGTAAACTTAGTGACATAAGCCAATGGGGCCTGCTTGGTCCAGGGACTAAGATCAATAAAGGGGGTGTTTTATTCCCAAGGATAGAAACTAAAGAAAAGGTGTCAAATGTAATGAGTATAAAGCCAGAAGCGGCCACAGACATTAATTTACATAAAGAGGATTCAATAACTATAGAAGAATTTGCAAAGATAAGACTTCGTATTGGCAAGGTAATAAGCGCTGAAAATGTCCAGGGTTCTAAAAAGCTGCTGAAACTTTCAGTAGACATGGGTAATGAAAGGAGACAGGTAGTCGCTGGCATTGCAGCGCATTACAGGCCGGAGGAGATAATAGGGAAAAGTGTAGTAATTGTTGCAAACCTTAAACCTGCAAAACTCATGGGGATAGAATCACAGGGAATGGTGCTGGCTGCAAGTAATGGAGAAGTCCTGTCACTGATATCGCCAGACAAAGACATCCCACCCGGGTCTGCAGTAAAATAAATGCCTGATATAATAGACACACATTGCCATCTTACAATGTCCCACTACGATCCGGACAGGTCTGACGTAATAAAACGCTGCCTGGACAGTGGTGTTTCAAGGCTGATTACAATAGGCACTGACATAGATGACAGCAGAATGGCAATAGAACTTGCAGAAAAACATGATTTCATATTTGCCGGCATAGGAATTCATCCGCATGATGTAAAGGATATTAAAAACCCTGAAGAGACATATGAATTACTGAAATCATTGGCCTCAAGCAAGAGAGTTGTTGCCATTGGAGAAACAGGACTTGATTATCACTACATGCATTCACCGAAGGATATACAACAGGAACACTTCAGGATGCATATAGAAGTAGCAAGAACCCTTGACCTTCCCCTCCTCATACATAGCCGCGAGGCCAAAGAAGATACACTGAATATCCTTTCTGACACTCTTACTTCGGGGATGAGGGGAGTATTCCACTGTTTTTCCGGAGATATGGAGATGGCGGAAAAGGCACTTGAGATGGGTTTCTATATTTCATTCTCCGGTGTTGTGACATTTAAAAATGCAAATAAGATACTCGAAATAGTAAGGGCAGTTCCGCTCAACAGGATACTTGTTGAGACAGATGCACCCTTCCTGTCACCAACCCCTCACAGAGGAAAGAGAAACGAGCCTGCATATGTCAGATTTGTAGCAGAAAAGGTAGCAGAGATAAAAGACCTTTCGATAGAAGAGACCTGCAAGAATATCATGACCAACGCCGCAGAATTATTTAAGATCATCTAACAAGCACATAAATCTATGGAACGATAATCCATAAAAATTGACAAATTTATGGAATTACATTAGAGTAGAAACATGATTCGACGTATATACAAACTTGAGGAGCTAATAAAACCCAATAAGGTATTGGTCATCTATGGGCCAAGGCGTGTGGGAAAGACTACGCTTCTAAATGAGTTTTTATCAGGCACAAGGCTGAAGTATAAACTCGATTCCGGGGATAACATAAGAATCCAGGAACTGTTGGGATCTCAGGATTTTAACCGGATTCTTGAATATGCATCAGGATATGAGCTGATAGTGATAGACGAGGCCCAGCAGATTCCCAATATCGGTATGGGGTTAAAGATAGTAGTTGATCAGATACCAGGGATTATGGTTATTGCAACAGGATCATCATCCTTTGACCTGGCAGGGGCTGTTGGGGAACCGTTAACCGGGAGAAAGGTGCCCCTTACTCTATATCCCATCTCCCACCTTGAGCTTTTGGAAATGTACAACCGTTATGAATTGAAAGAAAGACTGGATGGATTTCTTATCTTTGGTTCCTACCCGGAAGTCGTTACATCTAAAAGCACCAAAGAGAAGATTGCTATCCTCGAAGAGATCGTAAATTCATATTTATTAAAAGACATCCTCACATTGGAAAGGGTAAAGGGTTCAAAAGTTTTGCTTGATCTTTTAAAACTCATTGCCTTTCAGGTTGGCAGTACGGTTTCTCTGAACGAGTTGGCCACACAGGTAAAGCTGGATGTAAAAACCGTCGGCCGTTATTTGGATATCTTTGAAAAGGCATTTGTGCTTAAACGCATCGGGGGATTCAGCAGAAACCTGCGAAAGGAGATTGTAAGCAAAGCAAAGTATTACTTCCTTGACAACGGCATCAGAAATGCCGTTATATCCCAGTTCAATCCCCTCAGCAGCCGTAACGATACCGGCATACTCTGGGAGAATTTTATGGTAACGGAACGATTAAAAAAATGTGCCTATAAAAGTATCTACGGTTCTTTTTACTTTTGGCGGACTTATGACGGGCATGAAATTGATCTCGTCGAAGAACGGGAAGGGAAGCTCTTCGGCTATGAGTTCACGTGGTCAGGGAGTAAGAAATGGAAGATACCCAAGGATTGGCTGAATACCTACAAAAATGCCGAGCACATGATGATCAATAAGGAAAATTATATGGATTATGTCCTGTAGATCCGCAAGTCTATCTCCCTTTATTAAAAATATTAGCTATCAAAAAAGCTTTAGATTTGATAAGATGGGCCAGAAAATGACCAGGGATGCGGGTATGTGGAAGTATTACAATAGATCCAAAATCATGCTTGTATGGCATATCCGGTTGTATTAGACTGTTGAGCAAATAGCGACTGGGGACTAAACATGCTGAAAACTTATGTAGCAAAAAAAATATTAACATCTCTCCAAAAACATCTTGAAGAAGAGCTTGATGCTGTAATACTTTATGGTTCTTACGCAGAGGACAGGAAAACATCATATTCTGGTCATCATAAACAGAGATTTTACCAACTGGAGAGAAAAAAGAAAGGTTGAGGTTTCCTTGCGAAGGGAAACTCTGTCAATCGGGCGGTAGCCATATGACAGAATACCACGCCCAACAATCTATTGAAAAACTCCTTTTTCTCCCTTGAGGGTGAGACATGATCCCCAATTCACTATACCATAGTGGGAGAAGGTTAGAGCTTGTCCTGAGGTTGTTTCGGGGGTGAGGGGTCATTATTCTGAATTCTCATTAAACTGTTTGAACTATTTTGAACACCTGATTTTTTAAAAGGAGATTAATGATGGATTATCAAAGCCTAACTGATGACAAATTATTATCCCTCCTCTTCACCCAAGACGACCGTCTTCCCCGTGCCGCTGTTGATGAGTTCGTAAGGCGGGGGGAGAGGATGATAAAACCCCTTTCTGAAATTGTGTCAGAGCAGTATAAGTGGACAAAGGGCCTTCCAGAGTGGTGGGCAGTAATTCATGCTGTGTATATCCTTGGTGCAATTGGATGGAAAGATGTTATTTTGCCGCTTCTCAGGGGAATGAGATGGGCGGTTGCTTATGACTGTGACTGGGTAACTGAGGAATTGCCATCCATATTTGGGAAGATAGGGATTGTGGCAATAGATGATTTAAAGCTAATAGCAAAGGACAAGACGTCAGATTGGTTCACAAGGTCAATGCCCATAGAAGGTTTGGCGGCTATCACAATCAATCATCCTGATATTGAAAAAGATATATTTTTATTTATTAGCTCTATATTAAAAGACATTAGTGAAGACAGGGCTGTGAGACAGATCGCAGGTAGTGTTTTAATTGATTTTATGAGGGTTGAATATAGGGAAGATTTGCTTGCCTTTGGCAGGGAAGAAAAATGTCTTAAAGATGAGGATTTTGATTACCTTCACTTTTTTTCTGATGATGATGTTGAGGAATGGTTTTCAGAAGGGGAAAATGATTTAAAGTTTTACACAAAGGATTGGCTGTATTTTTATAATGAAGATGAAATAAGAAAAAGGCAGGAACGTTGGAAAGAAGAAGAAGAGAAAGATGAAGCTGAAACGGAAGATGAAATATTAGAAGATGATATTGATGATCCTGAACCCTTTATAAGGGAGAGTGCAAAGATCGGACGCAATGCCCCTTGTCCGTGTGGCAGCGGGAAGAAATATAAAAAGTGTTGTATTGATAAAATGACATGGAATTAATTATGGCTTTAATTTAATTTTTATTTCTTGACTTTTCTATAAAAGGCATGGTATAAATAATCCATCGGAAGTTTTTGTTCCTGTTGAGGCCACAAAGACTTTTTACTTTGTGGCTTTTTTTGTTTGGAGGAAAGTCGTTCCGAGAATTTATATTTTGGAAGGAGGTAGATGAGATGTCAAAAGGAACAGTTAAATGGTTCAATGAATCCAAAGGTTTTGGCTTCATCGCTGTAGATGATGGTAGAGAAGTGTTTGTACACTACACTGATATCCAGGGCGATGGATTTAAAACCCTTGTCGAGGGTGACGCAGTCAACTTTGATGTTGAAAAAGGACAAAAAGGCCTCAAGGCAGTCAATGTAACGAAGGCGTAATTGACCAACCAATCACTTAGCCTCCCTGTGAAAGAACATGGGGAGGCTTTTATTTTGTTTCCATCCTTATTTTATCCCTGTTTAATCTCTTTAATAATCTCCTTTCTCCATGACTTGAAGAAGTCTTTAATCTCAGTCATTGAGCACGGCTTTATGAGGAGAAGTAAGTCAGGAGGGTCATCAGGGAAGTCATCAATCCTTTCAAGTGCAATCCCAAACCAGTAAAGGTCAAAGGCGGGTTCTTTTATGGTGGTTTTCTCAAGAAGTTCTTTTTTACTGAAATTATCTTTTATAAGAAAATATATATCTATATAATCTTCCAGCTCTGTCCTTTCAAAGAGTGCAAGAATCTTATTTGTTGCAATATCAATAAAACTGTCTACTTTGATCCCATGGATTTCAGAGGTTTCAGTTGGTTGTTCAAACCGGGAAGGGGAGTCTTCAGAAAAGCTGACAATTACAGATTCTTCTTCAGAATCAACAGAGAACCCTGTAACAGTGCGCATTCCCCGTAATCTTAGAACCTTTAATTGCTTTTCTATCAGAGATGTCTCGAGTTTCTTAATGAATGGTATTATAATCTCTTCATTATTTGTATAGAACTCAAGATCATAACTTTTTCTATGTTTAAGAAAGCAGGAAGAAAGGGCTGTCCCGCCAGTGAGATAAAAGTTGTCTTTATCAGTGAATCCAGAAAAAAGATCAAGTATCTTAATCTGCAGGGGCGTTAATATCTGCAAGCCATTCCTCCCAGAATCTATTTATTTCCACTGGTAAAGAGTTCTTGATATAACTAAGAGAATAAATGAAATCTTCATAGCTTATAGTTTTAAATAGGTTTTTTATATCAGAAGTCCTGCCCTTCAGGAGTGTCTGCTGGACAAACATATTAAGATGGTCCTGCTTTGAGAGGTCAATCAGGGTCCCTTCCCTTAAGAATCCGAATAATCTTTTGTTAGCGAGAATCTTCATTAGATATATATTATATGTTATAGTAAGACAATTTATCAATACATAAGGATTATACAAAGAGGATTATACAAAGGATTATATTTATGTACACTGAGTATTTAAAGACAGCGGAGGAGGCTGCGAGGATTGGCGGAGGAATTTTGATAAAATATCTTGGCAAACCTGTAGATGTGAAGTATAAAGGAGATGTAGACCTGGTAACTATAGCTGACCGTCTGTCAGAGGAGGAAATAGTCTCTTTAATCAGTGCCCTATACCCTGAGCACCGGATAATTGGAGAGGAGGGGACTGAAAAGAACACCAATTCTAAATACCGGTGGATAATAGACCCGCTCGACGGGACAACAAATTACGCGCATGCATTTCCATGCTTTGCAGTCTCAATCGGGCTGGAGGTGTCAGGTAAGATAGTTGCGGGTGTTGTATATGACCCTGTCAGGGATGAGTGTTTTACCGGTGAGGATGGTGGTGGTGCATATCTGAATGGTAAATCTATACATGTATCCGATATAGACATCCTTGATAAGGCATTGCTTGCTACAGGATTTCCGTATGACAGGAGGGAAAATGCTGATGAGTATCTTCATGATTTTAAAAACTTTTTACAAAAGGCCCAGGAGTTAAGGAGGCCAGGGGCAGCATCCATAGACCTTTGCTATGTTGCATCCGGCCGGCTTGATGGGTTCTGGGAGTGCAAACTCCATCCATGGGATGTTGCTGCTGCATCTGTAATTGTTAAGGAAGCCGGTGGAAGGATGAGTGATTTTAAAGGTAAAGAATACAGCATATATGGCGAAGAGACCCTTGCAAGCAATAGCAGGATACATGAAGAGATGATTGAGGTGCTTAAAGAAAGATCGGGCGGCTGAAAAACAGTGCTGGATTAAGCTTACGAGGTTATCTTGATAAAGCCCCTTGTTTATCAATTCCTTTAGTTCTTCTGTAGTATTCATCTAATAAATCCTGTTTTGTCATAATTGCTTCGAGATCAACGTTTTGATCGAGAATGTTTTCTTTACCACCTTCTTGCCTATCTACAAGCACAATAACTTTTATAATGTTTAGCCCAAATTCCCTTGCTCTTTGTATGGCTTTAATTGTCGACCCTCCGGTTGTGATGACATCATCCACAATAATTACATTGTCACCTTGTCTGACATCGCCTTCTATTTCTTGTTTAAGTCCATGCCCTTTTGGTTCCTTTCTTACTATAAATGCATTAATGGGGTGATTTTTGCTATAACTTATTTGAGATACAGCAAGTGCAATGGGATCAGCGCCAAGTGTAAGCCCACCTATCGCATCAACATTAAGATGTGATATTCTGTCAAAAAATATAGTGCCTATAAGATAGGATCCCTTAGCCGTTAAAGTAGTTTTTTTACAATCTATATACGTATTACTTTTAGTGCCGGATGCAAGTTTAAAAATAGGTTCAGGAGCTACTTGCAGAGATTTTGACACAAGGATATTTATTAATTCTTTAAGCATTTGCTTCATGGAAGGATTTTTCGTTAAAATCATATTGAAATTCTAATAGAGTTTACGCAATTACTATACCATAGAATGCAACTAAAATGTGAATGAAACTCCATTACCAGATATCCAATCACCTTTCCCTATCCTGCTTCTCTCCAGTTTTTACCAATTCCCGTATCAACCTTGAGTGGTACGGAAAGGGGGATGACGCCTTCCATTTCTTCTATCACAATGTCTTTTATCACATCTAATTCTTCTGCCGGTATCTCAAATAAAAGCTCATCATGTACCTGGAGTATCATCTTGCCTTTGAAACCATGGTCATTCAGTCTTTTATGTATGTTTATCATTGCGAGTTTTATTATATCTGCTGCGCTCCCCTGCATGGGTGTGTTTATTGCTATCCTTTCACCGAATTGCCTGGTACTATTTTCGCTGCTCGCAAGTTCAGGTATATAACGTCTCCTGTTTAAAAGTGTAGTTACAAACCCCGCCTCCAGGGCGCTGCTAAGAGTCTTTTCTATATATGCCTTTACCCCTGTATGTCTTGCAAAATAGTTGTCTATGTATTCCTTTGCTTCATGCTGGGATATGCCGATGTCAGATGCAAGTCCATAGGGGCTCATACCGTATACAATCCCGAAGTTTACAGCCTTTGCCCTCCTTCTCATCTCAGGGGTTATCTCTGCAGAAGAAAGACCAAATATCTCCATAGCAGTCCTTGTATGTATATCCTCTCCTTTTTTAAATGACTCGATCAACAACTCGTCTCCGGACATATGTGCAAGTATTCGTAATTCTACCTGAGAGTAATCAGCGGAAAGAAGAATACAACCCTCCTCAGAAACAAAAGCCTCCCTTATCCGCTGGCCCATCTCTGTCCTTATTGGTATATTCTGGAGGTTTGGTTTGCTGCTCGATAATCTGCCGGTTGTTGTGACAGTCTGGCTGAAGGATGTATGAACCCGTCCTGTTTCCGGGTTAATAATGCCTAATAAGGCATCCACATAAGTGGACTTAAGTTTAGCAAGCTGCCTGTATGCTAAAATCTCGGCTGGCAGTTCATGCTGAAGCGCCAGCTCTGTAAGGACCCCCTCATCCGTTGAATAGCCGGTCTTTGTCTTCTTTATGGGTTTTAACCCAAGCTTTTCAAAGAGTATTACAGAAAGCTGTTTCGGGGAATTTATATTGAATTCCTCTCCTGCAATTGCATATATCTTCTGGCATATATTCCCCATATCCCTGGTCATCTCTTTTGATAGCATATTCAGGATATCTGTATCCACCTTTACACCGGCCATCTCTATATCTGCCAATACCCCTGCAAGTGGTATCTCTATGTTATAGAATAAATCCCTGACATTGGTATCTACAAGCTTTTCATCCAGTTTATCCACAAGCCTCCAGATAAAGTCAGCCTGCTGACATGCAGGATAATGTAAAATGTCAGATTCCCTTGTTATTGCGGATTGCAGATACTCGAGGCTGATACTCTCCATAGTATGATCTATCCGGCCAGGATTAATGAGATAGGATGCAATCATAATATCAAAGGTAAATCCCTGTGGATTAAATCCAGCAAGTTTAAAGAGAGTTATATGACGCTTAATATCATGGGAATACTTTTCTATCTCCGGATTTTCTATATATGGGCCTAAAAGTCTTTTTACCTGCTGAAAGGTCAGTATCCCCCCGGCAGAGGCATTCTCAGACATAGGAATATAATATGCCTCCTTATCTTTCACAGAGAGGGCTATTCCGGTTATCCCTGAAACCATATTATCGGGAGAGTCTCCGTTAATATATATGGATAATCTTTTTACATCTGATACCCTTTCTAAAACCTTACTGAGCCCTGTTTCTTCTGTTAGAACAGTATAGTTTTCTTCGCCTTGTTCAGGCTGTGAAGGGGTAAATAGCTTTAGGAGGCTTGAGAATTCAAGCTCTCTGAGAA
>MHER01000141.1 GCA_001805205.1 Nitrospirae bacterium RIFCSPLOW2_12_42_9
CCTACAGGGCTGTCCTACAAGGCTCATCGCAAGACAACTCTTCATGGCTTAACCGCTGTCAGTACTGTAAACGGACTTGGCTGAGATAATGTTTTAAACTCTACACCCCTGAAACCTGCCTCTTCAAGCCAGCCTGTTATCTCTTTGTCAGAATAGGCAGCGCCAGCCGGTGTATGGATAAGCTGATTTACCCCTATAAGCGCGGAAAGCGCTGGTCCTGTCTTATCTGAATTAAGCATCTGTTCCTGCAGGATCAGGATACCGCCTTTAACCATGGAATCAAACGCCTTCTTAAACGTCCGTTTGTTTATCTCAGGAGATTCCTGATTCATCATGGATGAAAGGAGAACCGCATCATGACCTGAGCCAAAACCATCTTTCAGATAGTCACCCTCCATGGTTGATACCTGATCTTCTGCATAAAACATCTTTATAATCTCTCTCGTAATCTTCAAGGTCTGCGGGAGGTCAAAAACTATACCCTTAAGTCCGGGAGTCTTCTTGCAAAGGAAAATAGTAAATGTCCCTGGCCCCCCGGCTATATCGAGGATCTGTCCCCTCCCTTTCAGGTCTACTGTATCTGCGAGCAGATATGCCTGCCCAACCCCCCTGTAGTGCATCCCCATTATATAGTTTCTCGTTGCTTCATCACTGATATCATGAGGTTTATGTACAGAAGGTTTCCCTGTTAATACAGACTCAGGGAGCCCGGCCCAAGGCATATACCAGTCATCAAACATTGATACAATGCCACCCTGGTACCTTTCACGTCCCCTGACAAGATATGCGCTTGAAAGTTCATTATTACTGTACTTTCCATCTTTACAGTTCAGCAGACCGAGGGAAGTGCATGCTATGAGCAGAATCCCGGTCCCGCGTCTGTCAGAATTACAATCACGGGCTATCTCCTCTGCAGTAACCTCACGACCATCGAGTTTGCTGAATATGTCAAGACGGTTTGCTGCGTGTAACACCCTCGAGCTCCAGTATGCTGAGGCGATCTTCATTATAGCCATGAAGTCTGGGCCGCTGCCCCAGGAGCCTGGGTCCTTCTTTTCGTCTCCCATTACCCCTCCTCTTATCTGCCGATTATCTGGCGAAAAAATTAGTGTTTATGACCATGTGCATGCTCGTGTCCATGTTCACCGTGCTCATGCTCTTGTCCATTACCTTCAAACATATTCCTCTGGGTAACATCAATAGAGTTGATCAGCTCGATCAGTACTGCTGCCTGCTCTTTCTGTGCCTCAAGCAGATGCTCCAGGGTATGCACTACCTCTCCTGCTGCAGGAAAATCTGCACCTGAAATAACTGCCTTCTGGTATTCAAACTTGTTTATCAGACCCATGACCTCAGAAAGATCATTTCTAAGATCAGCAAGTGTCTTTTCTGCCTCTGATAAAACTCCATGAGAATGACTCTGTCCTTCGCCTGTACTACACATGTTGAATTCTCCTTTCTTTTTGTTAAATTGTTGTCTTGATCATGGTCTATTCCCCCCGGGCAATGTCCCGAGGTAGATAAGATTGGCTGCTGTAATCCCGTAATCAATCCTTGTTGCTGAAGCCGGTTGTATCTGCAGATGCCTGTAATTAGTCAACGGTATTTTCAGGGCCTCTGCCACAGCAACCCTTATCGGTCCCATATGCGTAACTATTGCTATCTTCTTCCCTTTGTACTCTTGTATGACAAACTGAACTATATCATTAACCCTTTTCTGCAGATCTATTATCGATTCACCTCCATCTGGAGTATAACTAATCGGGTCTCTCTTCCACTTACCGAGCCCTTCAGGATATAACGTCTCAATCTCAGCAAATGTCAACCCTTCCCATATGCCGAAGCTGCGCTCCCTCAGTTCATCTGTTAATTTATACTCTAATTCAAGTGTCTTTGCAATAGGGGTTGCAGTCTCTACTGTCCTTCTCGAAGGGCTAACCAGGATTGCAGCAATATTTTCACCTTTTATCCATTCTCCAAGTCTCTCTGCCAGCTTCCGGCCTTCGTCATTAAGGGTTGGGCCATTATCACCTTTGTACACCATGTCTTCAGGAAAATCTGTAGTACCGTGCCGGATAAATATAACAGTCGTTGCCGGTTCCTTAACCCGCATGATAGTAGCTCTTACCCTCCCCGCATGATTTACACATTATCTTCTCCCCGATAACTACCTCTTTATTACCATTGACTGTCTCGCCGCACTTCTCACATATTACCTTATATTTTTCCTTATCAAATTTAGGGATATCCACCTTCACCTTATGTATAACAAAAAGTTCTTTATCAGGCATCACCTTATATGCAGCAACCTCTCTCGCATTCCTGCCATCCTTGTCATTACTGTATTCTCCATTGACATAATTATCCACAAGCTCTCTCGTAGAATCAGGACATATTATCCTCATTGCCTTGCCTGTCTTCAGATTTACAAATGTTGCTGCAACCTTTCCCCAGTCTAAAAACTTAAGATTCTTCCTGCTGATCCTGCAGCCTGTTACAATTGAGATAGCATCAACAGGACACCGGTCTGTCTCCACATATACAAGCATATCCTTCTTCTGCGACCCCTTCGGGTCTGTTATATCTATCTCCCGCATGCCCACAAGCGCCATCCTCGTACCTATTACCGTGCCCGGACAGAGATGTCCATGAAAGGCAACGGTCTTTTCAAGCATAAACTCCAATGATGCATCTGTTTTTCTTGTCTGAACCTGCATATTAGTTGTCTTCCTCCCTTTTGAGAAATTATTTTCTCACCAATCTGCCCGCCAGTATGATTCATCATCTGTGGTACACCCTGTTTCGCAGGCTGAGCCTGTTGTATAATTGGTACCTGTGCTTGTAAATGTCCCGGTAATAGTGTACCTGTTAAACACTCCAGGATTGCTCGGGTCCATCTCTGTGATCTCCTTAGAATAAATACCACACGCCTCAACAGCGCCATCACAATCAGGACTTAATGTGATCTCACCGGTAGCGCTTACCTGAGCTGAATCCACCGTAGTATAAGGTACATAGAACTTGAGATAATATGGCTCCAGCGGGTCTGTCTTTTTATCGATTATCACCTCAAAGCCAAACTCATTGTGCTGCTCCCTGAGGTTTCCTGAAGGAGTGGATGATACTCCGAAGGTGTATGTGGTATCCGGCGCTGAAGGGGCGTTAAAGAATTTTACGACAAAATGTGGTTCAACTATCGTCATGTAAGCGGTCTGCCCAAGGGTTGCAGCGCTCCCGCCCGGGATAACACCAACCCCTTTCTGGTTATTGGCATCAGGATTCAAAAACCAGGGTGACGACGTATCTTCAGATGAACATTCTCCAGGGTCCATCATATTGTTCCCATTAGAATCAAGACAGGTAATAGTGGATGGATCAAAGCCGGGGGTACATGGGAGTAAAGTAACAGGGTCAATGCCTTCCGCGCAATATGTACCGGTTTCCTGGTTAACCTGATCTTCCGCCATTACAAGACGATTAGGTAATATTAATATCAATGCAATAATAACAAGGAAAATAGGGAGGCTGAAGCCTCCTTTTATATTATTATATATATTCCTGAACATTATGGATGCTCCTCCACCCATATCTCACCATCAGGCGTGGTCTCTTTTTTCCATATTGGCGTTATCCGTTTTAACTCATCAATACACCATTTGCATGCCTTGAATGCATCTGCCCGGTGTGCAGCCCCTACTACTATGAGGACTATGTTTTCGCCTATCCCTATCTCACTTATCCTGTGGACTATATTTACCTCTTTAATGTCAAAATCTTTAAGCGACTGTTCTCTTATCTCATTAAGCCTTTTTTCTGCCATCCCCGGGTAATGCTCAAAATCGAGTTTCTTGATAGACCTCCCCCTTGAAGTCCCCCTGCCAATCCCAAGGAACACAACAATTCCTCCAATATCTCCTGAACTCGCCTTAACCCTCGCAATCTCCTCATCTACTGAGAAATCCCCTGTCTGAACCCTTACCATTGATGACCCCTCTGCACCACCTGCAAAGGGTGGAAGTATGCCGATCTCATCACCATCTTTAATCTGCATCTCATCATTTCCGATCTCATGATTCACTGAAATAAGCACCCGCTTACTGCGGAGCATCTCTCCAACCTTCGGAAAATCCTTATCTATCATACCAACAAGTTCCTTTAGTTTGATCCCGCTGCCGATCTCAAACTGGGCATCCTCCTTGCCTGCCAGATTTTTCAGTATTGCGAAAAATTTAACCTTTACCATCATTCTCCTCCGTTATTTTCATCTGAAAATCCCCCCCAAACACCACGCTGTAGGGACAAACCTTTAGGTTTGTCCCTTTCCTGTTGGACAGACCTAAAGGTCTGTCCCTACGTCTACGCCTGGTTGATAAACATTTCTGTGGCCCATGAGATAGCAGCTATTGCAAATAAGATTAGAAATACCACCTCCATCAAAACCGCCCCTGACATAACAGCGCCTGTATAGAATGTCCTTATTGCCTCAACTGCATAATCGATGGGATTTATCATAGTGATTATCTTTATCCACTCAGGCATAAAGTTCTTCGGCACCATCGCAGAAGAGAAAAACATTAGGGGAAGGGTCATCATGTTTCCCATCACAACAAGAGGCTCTTCCCTTTTAATCCAGATTGCAAGCCCGTTTGATATGCCGGAGAATCCGACTGCAAGAAGAAACACAATAAAAAGACTCAACAATGCACCGCCAAATCCTGATAATCTTACTCCAAAGATAAGGGCAACTATCAAAATTATTATGCACTGTATAATAACTGTGAACGCAGAGTGAATCACACGACTCATAACAATGGAGACACGTGATACAGGCGTAACAAGCATCTTATCAACAGTGCCAAAATTAATCTCCCTCAAAAGACTTACACCAGACCATGATGTCCCGAAAAGGACAGTCATTATTACAGCGCCCGGCAGGAAAAAATCCATGTAGCGTCCGGAAGGGAATCCGGGTATGGATGCCATATTCTTGAATAATTGCCCGAAGATAAGGAGCCAGATGAGCGGTTGTATAATTGTAAAGAGGGCCCACATCGGCATCCTTAATGTTATTCTCACATATTTATTGAAAAGAAACCATGTATCACTGAGAAGATAGATCAACCCTTACCTCCTCCTTTGCCCCATTTCTCCCAATCTGAGGCATTACTCCATTTCTTCCATTCCTCTTCCTTATTATTATCTCCATTCTTTCCTTCGTCCTTT
>MHER01000142.1 GCA_001805205.1 Nitrospirae bacterium RIFCSPLOW2_12_42_9
TGCCAACTTTGATTACCTTTGACTTGGTTATATCATCTTCCAGTTTAATGTTCATGGTCACTGCCGGAGGGAAATCCGGGTCTCCATTAATATCAGTGCAGGTGGGTCCATAATCAATGATAATCCGCACATCATCAGCGCCTTTCGTGGTACCTAGATTAAAATCCACTGTCCTCCTGTCAGCCTGTATCGTGACTCTTTCACCCTGTGTCGGCGATCCGCTATATTCCACTCCTCTCCAGATGGCAGTCGGAAGGATTGCAGCAACCTGAGGGTCCTCAAATATCTGATCACTGCCATTAAGATTTGGAGCGATAACTGGCACTGTGGTGTGAATATCAGAAATCGCACCTATGATCTGGACATTGCTACCAATACCATTATCAACAATTTTTAATGTCCCCTTGCTCGACCTTGCCTTTTTCCCGCTGCCCCTGTCAAGAATCCTGAGTAAGATAGACTGAACACAATTAGGATCAAACTCTGCAAAGTCGGGGTCATTATTTTTCAACACATAATTATTCGGATCAGAATTATCATAATTTTTCAGTGCAGCCACAGGGTCTTTAAAGTATTTTTCTCTCACCACGATCAGGTCTATATCCCCTGAGGGAGATTTAAGGTCATTGGCACTGACAACTGCATTTATAAAGTTAGAATCATCTGCATCTGAGATTGGAAGCGCTGCCTCCCCTGCACCGGGTAAGACCAAAGCAAAGAGTGGGATTAAAAGAAAGAGGAATGTTCTAAATGCGAGCATAAAGGCTTTAGTTCTTTGTCTCATGTTAATTCTCCGTGTCATGTTTGTGTCAAGCGATTCTAAACAGTTATACCCCTACTCTGCTGTCTTCGTTTTATTATTGCAGGATTAGTGCCAGAAGGAGGGTTCTTTTTTGATAAGGGGATAAAAAGGCGGGCAAAAAGTAAGTATTTAGCAGGCAGAATTGGTTAATATAGATGTTATTTAGCTTTTTTTACCTTTGGAAAAGGCTATACTTCGGCATTGTATAAAATGGATACAAATTTCATTATTCAAGGGAATATGAAGTAATATTATGGATAGAACTTATTGTAATCCAAAGAATTTATTATATGTGGTGAAATTATACAGATAATAAATAAAATGGGTAGAAAAGTGTCAAAAATAAGATTATCCATAGAGGCTCTTGCAAAAGTCCTGAAAGAGAAGAGTTTGTCATTCCCACGAAAGTGGGAATCCAGCCTTTTCAATGTATTGCAAAATCTCTGGATTCCCGTTTTCACGGGAATGACGACTTTTGCAAGAGCCTCCATAATTAGAAAGGCCGCCAGGATTCACAATGGGTTTCACTTTTTAAGGGATTGGGCAACAGTGCGTCTATATAGAGATATGGATATGAGGCTCAGTAGACCGATGGTGAATAATATCCATGTGGATGGCTCAGGTACAGGGGTTACATCAAGAACGAGGGTGTATGTACCTAAGCGTCCATTTGTGTCAAACTGATACTCGTCAGAGCTGGGATTGGCAACTCCCGTAAATCCACCAGAGATATAGTGGTTATCAGCTACGGTGACTGCGAGATAATAATATCCAGTGTCTGCAACTGCATATGAAATATAGGGATCTTTTGTATACCCGGGAATAACAAAAGGATTGGCAGGATATGAACCAGCGTCAATCGCACACCCTGCATCATCTGCATTGGGTATTCCATAGCAGTTAGAGCCAAAAGTACCATATGGTTTAAAGCCGGCCTCACTGTTATAAAACAGTGTAAGGATAGTGTCTACATCCTCTCCTGGAGTTATAAACCCGTCATCCCGGCCATCAAATCCATTATCTATATCCGCTGTGAATGCTTCCCCTGCGTTCAGCCAGAGTTTATAGTAGTCTATCTCGTTGACACCATAAAAGGTATCATCGTGACTATATGGATAAGGACCGGTAACGGTTGTTGCGCTTGAGAAGTCAACAGGTATCGCATGGGATGCGTATGTGTTAGTCAATATGAGAATTATTAGTAAGGACGAAATAAAAAAGAGTTTTTTCATGGCTAATCCTCCATCACCTTATGAAATAATATTGCAATTATCATACCTATAATTGCAATAATTGATGGTATGGAAGTTGCTACTTTTGTCTTATAACTTATGGTAAAGCTGTTTTGCTTAACCCGATGTCTGACCTCACGCCTCACCAGGATAGATATCCCATTACATATAAGCATAGTATTCAGCATAATATCCATCGTTATCGCCCTTTCCGCAGGCTGTAGTCCAAGCAGCGGGGGAGAAGAAAAAAGAGATAATAGCAATGGTAACCTTCCCGTGGGGGGAAATATCTCCAATACCCCCACCGATTCCTATAAGCCGGTTATAGCTGCGGATTCAGAAGGGAAAATCTACATAGGGTGGGAAGAGGCAACTGATGCCTCCAAAAAGGAGATTTATCTTGCCACTTCCAGTGATTCAGGCGTAACCTTTTCTAACCGGATGGGACTCAGCGACTCTTATTGCGAGAAGCCAAGGCCTGTCTCAGAAGATATAAGAATTGCAGCAGGGGAGAACAACTCCATTTACCTTGCATGGATAGATAAGTGGCTGTCTACACCACCCTCTGAAATTAAGTTTTTTATCAGCGAGGGAGATGACCAGACCTGTGATATAGTTTCTAATACCTTTGATTATGGCAGGAATGCCTATTCTCCCCAAATAGCCCTTAGTAGTGGTGAAAGGGTTCATCTGGTATGGGCAGAGGATAGGAGCGGTCAGAAGGAGATATTCTACCGTTACTCCAGTGATAAGGGTAAGAATTTTTCCCCTCCTTTAACTGCAGACCCGGACAATATCTCGAATACACCTTCTTCAGACTCGAGCGAACCACTCCTCGGGGTTGAGGGGTCATTAAATGTTAATTTAGTGTGGGTTGAGGGGCTTGAAGGAGGCAGGGAGATAAAATTCTCACGCTCTGAAGATGGTGGGGATAATTTTAATTTCCAACAATCAGTTTCAGATATTAACATAGATTCATACTGTCCTGCCATTGCCACTTATGGAGATGGGAATATCTATGTTACATACAAGGCCGAGAATATCATCTATTTCACAAGATGGATATCTGAATCATATGAATTTTCTGACCCAGTGGCAATATCGACCGGTTTTACATCACCTTCATGCCCTCAAATGGTTGTAGGTTCAAATGGGGTAATCTATGTAGTATGGGAAGATAAGGGTGGAATATGGATTGCTATCTCCTCCGATCATGGATACTCCTTTTCAGCAAAAGATGTATCCCCGTCCTCAGGGACTTCTTCATCGCCAGAGATTACGGTAAGCAGCCCCTATGTCAATATAGTATGGGTAGAAGAAGACGTCGGAGGCGGTGATATATATTTCTCAGGTTCGGGGGATAGAGGAAAGACCTTTTCCTCTCCCGGAAATCAATCCAATTCTCCAGGTTCTTCTTCCTCCCCGGTCATTACCACTGATGGTGAAAAGTATGTTTATATAGCCTGGGTGGAAGGGGATGCGGGCAGCATGGAGATATACTTTAAGAGGGAGGAATTTACGAATCCCATTGAAAGGTCCCCCGCACAATTTTTTGATATCAGCGGGGATGGGGAGAGTGATATTGTTATTGGGGCGCCGGGGAAACCACAGACGAACGATACAGGGAAGGTATATGTAATTCTTAGTGATAATCTACCGCAGGCGCTTCAGTCCGGAACAAATGCATCGCTATCTCCTGACCTTACCCTTTTTAGTGGTTCTACTGATGACCAGTTTGGATACGCTGTTGCCATAAGTGGTGATGTAAACGGAGATGGTTATGCGGATATTATAACCGGTGCACCATATGCAGATGATAGCAGCACTGATAATGGAAAGGTCTATATATACTTTGGCGGCCCCCCTTCATTGATGGATACGAACCGTGATATTACCATCATAGGATCAGAGGATAATGATAATCTCGGATTTTCAGTATCCCCGGCCGGGGATATAAATGGTGATGGCTTTTATGACATAATCATAGGGGCGCCACTCAAGTATCAAAGCGGTATACCCTATGCAGGTGCTGCATATATATTCTATGGAGGACCATCTATTTCTAATAAACCAGGATACCCGGACATTTCTATAGATGATGCAGATATAATCCTGAAAGGGGAAAACAGGCATGACAGGTTTGGTTGGGCCGTATCATGGGCCGGAGATTTTAACGGGGATGGATATGATGATGTGATTATAGGGGCGCCCTATGCTGATGATGTTGGAAATACACGGGGGCGGGCCTATATATACTATGGCGGGGAATCTATGGATACCACAGTGGATGTAACGATAACCGGAGGGGCGAATCTTGATCAGCTTGGGTATAGCCTTGCAAGAGCAGGTGATATAGACCGCGATGGTTATGGTGATGTGACTGTTGGGGCACCATGGGCCGCCGGCAGCGGAATTAACAGGGGGAAGACATATATTATTTATGGTGGTGGATCAGTTATTCAGGATATAAACCTGGAGATCACAACAGCCAGAATAACAGCTATTAATGGTGCTGCGGATTATGCCTTTTTTGGTACATCCCTCGGATATACAGGAGATATAAACAATGATGGATATAGCGATATAGTGGCCGGGGGTAAATATTCAGGTTTTGACTCAGATTTTATCGGACGTTCATATGCATTTTTTGGCGGATCATACATGACAGAGATAGAGGAGAACACACCTGAAGTAACATTTATTGGAGAAGAACAGACAGACCGGTTTGGTACCGCTGTTGCCGGTGCAGGTGATGTAGATGGCGATGGCTTCTATGATATCCTGCTCGGGGCATATCTGGCTGATGATAATGGAACCGACAGGGGAAAGGTATATCTATACCCTGGCAGTAAGTTATCTCCTGGTGACGTAAAACAGGTCGGTGATGCCGATGCCATCTTCACCGGAGATGTGGATAATGGGCAGGCAGGGTATTCGCTGTACAGGTTGCAGACCAATTATTGAGGTTGTGGATGAGATATCTCTTTAAGCGGCATTTGATGGTTTATATACTTTTTATTATCCTTGTCGCAGGTGTTTTGCCTGCCTATGCAGGAGAAACCGGTGATCTCCCGGATGTTAATGACTTGATTAAAAAAGGTAAACTTGCTGAGGCATCTACCCTCCTCCGGAAAGAGATTGATGCACACCCTGAAAATGTAGAGGCATACCAGCTTCTCGGCCGTGTATACCTCATTGAAGGAGATGAGGTAAAGGCTTCAAGTGTCTTTGATAAGGTCATTTCAATAGATAAAGGATTCGAAGATAAGGTCTCCTCTGAATATTATGGGGCAGGGCTCATACTTATTAAGGACCCGAAGAAGAGCAACATAGGGCTGCACTTTATTAACAAGTACATTCGTGAAAAGGGGGATAAGGGTCAGGAGGCAGCATCTTCTCTCTATGCTGCAGGAGTTGACATGCTCGGAGCAAACAGGTTTATGGCCCATGTCATACTTGATAGGACATTAGTATTAAACCCCTCCTATGAAAAGGATGAAGACTTTTATCTTTCGTATAGTGTGAAGAGCATACAAAAGTCTGCTGATTTAGTAGAAGGGGGAAAGGATTTTCTTACTAAGTTTCCCGGGGGCAGGCATGTCCCGGAGGTATTATATCTGATGGGTGAGGCATACAGTGAACTCCGGAATCACCAGGAGGCAAGGACATATTTTCAACGGCTAATAAAGGAATTCCCTGAGACAGAGTGGGGTAAAAAGGCGGTCACAGATCTTAAATTTTAAAAGATGGTTATTTTTGAGTGCTTAAATACCACTTGTAGGTCTTTTCTATCCCTTCACGAAGGTCTGTCTTTGCCTTCCAGCCGAGTGAGTTAATACGGGTGACGTCGAGGAGTTTTCTCTGCATACCGTCTGGTTTTCCCGTATCAAATATAATCTCTCCCCTGTAACCAATCACCTCACTTATAAACCCGGCAAGTTCTTTGATACTTATATCCAATCCTGTTCCAATATTAATAATATCTTCTCCATCATAACAGTTCATCAGAAATACACATGCCTCTGCAAGGTCATTCACATATAGAAATTCACGCCGCGGGGTGCCGGTTCCCCATACTGTCACAGGTTGGCCTGATAGTTTCGCCTCATGGAACTTCCGGATCAGGGCAGAGAGCACATGAGAGGTTTCAAGATCAAAGTTGTCACCCGGGCCATAAAGGTTTGTCGGCATCACAGAGATGAAATTGGTGCCGTACTGTCTATTGTATGCCTGACACATTTTGATGCCGGATATCTTTGCAATAGCATAAGGTTCATTTGTAGGTTCAAGAATGCCTGTAAGTAGATATTCCTCCTTCATGGGTTGAGGTGCAAACTTAGGATAGATGCATGAACTCCCTAAAAAGAGGAGTTTTTTGACACCATATAAATAGGCATTATGGATAGCATATATCTGGATAGCAAGATTATTATAAATAAAGTCTGCCGGGTAGGTACTGTTGGCCAGAATGCCCCCCACCTTCGCTGCTGCAAGGAAGACATATTCAGGCCTTTCTTTCTCAAAAAATGCCCTGACCTCCTGTTGATTACACAGGTCTAACTCTCTGTGTGTTCTGATGACAATATTATTATATCCCTCTTCCTGAAGGTTATGAAGGATTGCAGAACCAACAAGACCTCTGTGCCCGGCTACGTATATTTTGGATTCTTTTTCCATTGTTGCTTAAAATAATATTTGCTATCTTAGCATGTCTTAATATTGTGAGCAATATTTATGCCGGCAGGGAATGTCAGATTACCCCCGCCCCATTGATGAAATAAGGGAAATTACTGTAGTATTGACCGATATTCTTATCAATTGTAGAGGCTTCGCCACAGGTATAATTATTATCTCCGAGAAAACGGCGACATGTATTATGATGTCCTCGTTGGGGCTCATCTGGCTGACGGGGATGGCGTGAGTGCGACAGACAGGGGGAGATCCTATCTCTATTTAGGTGGCATATCGCTCCCTGACAACATCGGAGATGCTACATTCACCGGTTCGGTAGATGACGGCCGGGCCGGGTATTCGTTATACCGGTGGTAGTTGCCTGTCTCCCCTTGTCCCCTGGATTAATACTCTTACAAGGAATGCAAGGAATGGATTACTTTTGACTTGAAGCCGTCTTGCTCTCCTCTTTTGATAGTGTTTCAAGCCTATAGTAATAGCTCTCACCCTTTTGTACATTTCTGTCTAAATAGGTGAAGCGGAAAATCTTGTCTTTAGCACCTGTGCCAATGTATGGGACTGGGGTTTTAGTTATCTTACTATAAGTCCCATCTATCTTTGTGCTACGGAGAATATGGAAGCCATTTACAGGTTCAGTGGCATACCAGGTAAGGATAATCTTCTCCCCATCCCACTCCTTCTGGAGTGCAAGGTCTCCTGACTTTGCATCTAAACTGGCCATTGCAACTTCGTTCCCATCAACATCGATGATCCTGAAGCGAATGGATGTCGGGGATGCTGCATATTTGATCCCCACTTCCTGTTCCTGAACTTTTGCATCTTGCATGTTTTCTGTCTTCTGACTTCTCACTTCTGTCTTCTGCTCTTTGGCCTCTGGGTAATCTCTTGGTAGAATTCCATGAACCGTCTCTACATCCACCACCTCACCAGAGAGAAACCATGCAGGACCAGCAGCCTTGGCCACAATGGTGTAAGTGGAGGTATCGGTTGGCATTGCTGCTGAATCGGGCATCCCTGCCCCTTCTTCTTGCTCAACGGAAGAGGCATGGGCTTCTGTGGTCTGCTTCTCCTGGATATCTGGGCCTGAAGAGACAGTAGGCGCTGGCTCCTTCTCGCTCGTTTCTTCTACAACAGCAGCCACGGGACCATACCGTGCACTCTTACCCCTGCTATCCACATCTTCAAGCTTGTAGTAATAGGTTTCACTATTAGCGATAGTATTATCAACGAAGCTGTAGAATGCCCCACCCGGCGAGATCGCCTTTGCCGGGATCATGGCGGAATTGACCCTTACAAACGGCCCGTTGGGCGAGCTGCTACGAAGAATGTTGAACCCTTCGGTGTCAATCTCTGAACCCGTGCTCCAGTAAATGAGCATCCGGACATCTTCCGGGGTAACGTGGAAAGACTCAAGGGTGATAGCGGTTGGTTTTGGTGGCGACTTAAGGGTGTGTTTGACACCGCATAGGAGGAGAACTATATCAAAACCGGGATCGTAAGCCCCGTTAAGATTTAAGTCGATAAAGATCACAACGCAGTCCCCTACTTTTTTGTAACAGTCTTCATCTTTAAGCCCATTGCCGTTATTGTCAGCTCCGTCACCGCAATTGTCAACAGAGGGGAGATAATACGGTGGAATATTGGTTATCCCAGAGGTACCAGGAGGAGCAAATGGTTGCCCGGTCAATGGGTTAATAT
The DNA here is from genome assembly GCA_001805205.1 of Nitrospirae bacterium RIFCSPLOW2_12_42_9. Classification (GTDB taxonomy): domain Bacteria; phylum Nitrospirota; class 9FT-COMBO-42-15; order HDB-SIOI813; family HDB-SIOI813; genus HDB-SIOI813. The sequence goes on from MHER01000142.1 coordinate 8,425, forward strand.
CGGCTTGGACTCTGTTAGGCTCTATGAGAGCCCGACCGCTGCCAAATCCAATCGCTGAAATATCGAAATAAACATCGAAGAAGCTATCGGCCGGAAAATCAATGCCAGGAGATTGCTGGGTAATCAATCCCGCTGAACCATTCGTATCTAAGATATCGAAATCGCCATTTC